>NZ_RZOT01000398.1:0-5700 GCF_003999085.1 Mesorhizobium sp. M4A.F.Ca.ET.090.04.2.1 | reverse complement strand
GAGTGCTTGGCGTCGTGGTCAATGCGATCGGACTGGTCGTGCTGGACCAGCTTCGTGCGATCGTGCTTGATCAGAAGGTTGTGATCCTTCTGCGCCTGGAAATTGACCAGCTCGGAACCGGCCTTGTCCTCGAACATCAACTCGTTGTAGCCGCCGCCGCCCTTGGACGAGTTCGATTTCCAGCCTGATTGCGTCGCATTGCCCGGCAGCCCATAGGGCGGCATCTGCGAGGCGTTGTAGACCCGGCCGGTGATGATCGGCAGGTCCGGGTCGCCGTCGAGAAAATCGACGATGACCTCCTGGCCGATGCGCGGGATCTGGATGAAGCCCCAGCCGCTGCCGGCCCAGGTCTGCGAGACTCGCACGAAACACGAGCTGTTTTCGTTCTTCTTGCCCAGGCGGTCCCAGTGGAACTGCACCTTCACCCTTGCATATTTGTCGGTGAATATCTCCTCGCCCGAAGGGCCGACCACCGTCGCTGTCTGCGGGCCGCGCATGATCGGCCGCGGCGTGATCCGCGGCGGACGGTAATGCAAGGAAGTGGGCGCGACGCCGAGCACGATCTTGAAGTTCTCGGCGTGGATCTCGCTCTGGGTTCTGTAGCCTGGATCGAACAACCTGTATTCGGCGCTGATCACCAGATATTCCTGGTTCTGGTCGTCGCGCGGAAAACTCTCCAGATTGAACGTGCAACCGGAATGGAGGCCGCGCACGGTTCCGGCAGCCGCGCTGCGCTGGTGCAAGGCCTGGAGTTCTTCGCGCCGGATCCCGGCAAGACTGTCGCCCCGCCCCACATCCAGATGCGCTCCGCGATGCCGGTAGTTCTCGCCCGAGGCCTCCTTGTGGCTGAACGGCTGGGCGGACTTGGCCATGAGGTCGGCGCCAGGCTTCTCGAAATCATAGTCTGTGTGCGCATAGGCGCCGGGCCGCACCTCGCTGCCCGGGACCCATTCGGTGATGTATTCGACATCCCTCCGCGAGCCCTGTCCCTCGAAATTGTAAAGCACCTTATCGTAGCCCGGAGCCGCCTTCAGCTTGCTCATCGCATCGCACAGAATGAGCGTGTGCTTGCCCTCGTCGTATTCGAAGAAATAGAAGATGCCTTCGTGCTCCATCAGTCGCTGCACGAAATCAAGGTCGCTCTCGTCGTACTGCACACAGTACTCGCGCGAGGGATAGGACCCTTGCAGCCGCTTCTCGAATTTCGCCGTACCGTATTTTGAGAAGATCTTCTCGACGATTTCGACGGCGGTCATGTTCTGGAAGATGCGGCAATCGGTGGTGTTGCCGAGAAACCAGAGCCATGGCCTGATGACCGCTTCATAGTAGGCCAGCCGGTCCTCGATGCGGGTTAACCGGAACTCCGACACCAGGCCGCTGAACCAGCGCTTCGGATCGGATTCGCCTTCGACCGAAACGGCGCCGCCCAGCATCTTCAGCGGATCGACATTGTGGTTGGTGCTGACAAACCCCACCGTATGGGCGAAGCAGCGGCTGATCTCATCGCGCCCGACAAGATGGGTGAAGGTCAACAGCTCGGCGCCTAACGGCGTCTGCACAACCGTGGCACGTTCGTTCGGCATGGGTCGTGCCCCTCCAGGACGCGGCCGCCAGTGTGACGGATTTGAAGTTCCCCCTATGTTAACCGCATCACGTTCGGGGACTTCCCGGATTGCCACACCAGGCTTCGTTCAGCCTACCATATGTTTTCCTGCCAACCAAAAGGAACCAAGGGCGGGCAAACCTTGCTCCGGAGGCGGTTGTGAGAGGCTGCTGTCGTGTTGTCCTCGCAAGCTGCTAGAATGGCGAAGTATCGATCAGCGGTCGGCGGCACTTTCATATGTTCATCAGTCTGCAGATCAACAATGTCGAGGCCGCGCCCGCCGGTCTCCCGCTCGGTTACGGTTCGCGCGACCGCAGCTTTGAAATCGGACGCGAAAATTGCGACTGGACCCTGCCCGACCCTGACAAGTTCATTTCCGGCCGGCATTGCGAGGTCCGCTATGAGGCGGGCGCGTTCTGGCTTCACGATGTTTCGCGCAACGGCACCTTCATCAACGGGTCCAGCCAGCGCCTGGCCGCGCCGCATCGCCTCGGCCATGGCGACCGGCTGTTGATCGGCCGCTATGTCATCTTCGTGTCCATCGACGACGAGCGCGGCGTGACGGGTCACCCCCAACCGAGATCCGGTTCGACGCAACGGGAATTGCCGGCATCGACGGGCCGGCCCCAGGAATTCGGCAACGAGCCGTTCTTCAATTCGCGCGAGCAACGCCAGGCGCCGGCGTCGACGTCTTCCCTGCTGCAGGCAGCCGCGCCGCCTTCGGCCGCGCAGCGCCCCGTTGCGGACGAATTGCTCAGGGAAATCGCGCGGGCGGCCGGCATCTCGCCGGATCTGCTTCAATCGCGGGACCCACATGAGGTTGCCGCCGAGATCGGCGCGGTCCTGCGGACGACGGTAGAACAATTGGCCTTGCTGCTGAAGGCCCGCGCGGCCGCCAAGATCCTGGCCAAGAGCACGCACCGCACGATGATCAGCGCAGCGGACAACAATCCCCTCAAATTCGTGCCCGGAACCGACGACATCCTGGAAATCATGTTCGCGCGGCGCAGGGCCGGCTACCTGGACGCCAGGCACAGTGTCGAAGACGCCTTCCGCGATCTCAAGACCCACGAATTCGCCACCTATGCGGCCATGCAGGCGGCGCTCTCCCGGCTGCTTGACGACCTGTCTCCCGAGGCGATCGGCAGGAAGCTTCCGCCCACCTCGTTCAGTTCGAAGAAAAGCCAGGCCTGGGATGCTTTCGTTGCGACCTGGCGGACCATGGAGGAAGCCCACGAAAACGGCATGCTGGACATATTCCTGGCCTATTTCGCCGAAGCCTATGCCAAGGCCGACAAGCAAAAATAGCGTGTAAATTCCGGCGCCAGAGCCGGATCCCTACACCGCCGCCGTTAAGAATAATCCGGGCGGTTCCGCGCATATGGTTCCAATCGGACGCTTCTGAGATTACGATCACATACGACAGTTCGCCAGGCGGTTACGGCTGAATGACCCAGGGGTCTGCGGCAAATGTCATGTTACGGCGGGATCGCGTTCTGTAGCCTAGCTTCCATCGGACACTCCCCGCGTCAGCAGGGCACGCATTCTGGTCTTGCGCGCCGGCACGGCCGCCATGCGCGGACGGAAGGCCAGCAATGAGCTCGAAGGACGATCCCTTCGGCCCCGCCGGCAAGACCGTCATTCGCGCCAATCCACGACGCAGGCAAAAGCCGGCGCCGGCGCCGCCGGCATCCGCCGATGGCGGGCAGCCCCTGCCTGTGCGGGATTCGACGGTTTTCGATCCGCAGGGCGGACAGCACATGCCGCCGGGCTGGGTGTCCGGAACCGTGATCTATCAAGGGGCGACGTCCAATGCCGGCCCCTTGGAGACCGCGCCCTCGTCGGGGCCGCAGCAGGACGTCCTCCTCGACGCCACCGGCAGCATCACCTACCCCACGGCAAACCCGATCATCGCCGCCGCCGCGCCCTTGCTGATGCTGCTCGGCCAGCTCCGACTTATCCCGGTCGAAAGACGTGCCGAACCGCTGGCGTTGCACATCGCCGAGGCGATCGAAAGGTTCGATCGGGCGATGCAGAAGTCGGGCATTGCCGAAGAGGACGCACGGATCGCCAAGTTTGCGCTTTGCGAAACCGTTGACGATCTCGTCGGCAACCTGCCCTGGCCCGAGGGGGACGGCTGGGCAGGGCACGGCATGCTGTCGCGGTTCTTTCGCATCAAGTCCGCCGGCGCCGGCTTCTATGAGGCGCTGAACAAGCTGCTGGCCGAACCGGAAGCGCATTACGACCTGCTCGAACTGATGCATGCCTGCCTATCGCTGGGGTTTGAAGGTCAGTATCGCGGCCTCGCGCGCCAGGACAGCAACCTCGAACGTGTCCGACGCGACGTCTTCGACACGCTTCGCTACTTCAGGGCGCGGCCCGACGACGACATTTCACCCCGCTGGCAGGGATTGGCGGCGACAATGGCGCGACCGTCAGCGCGGCTGCCGCTCTGGGCCGTCGCGGCCGTCACCTCGGGTCTCCTGACGGCGGCCTTCTTTGCCTTGCGGGTCTTCATCACCAATGAGGGTGACGCCGTCGCCGGCGAGCTTGTGGCGCTCAATCCATCGACGCCGGTGACAATCGAGAGCGCCGACGTGGCTGCCTCGGCCGAGCCGGCAAAAGTCGCGCCTCCCCCAACCCCCGTCGCGCTCACCCAGATCAACCGCATCCGTGCGGCGCTAGCCGAGGATCTGGCGCGCGGCGGGCTGGCGGTGGGCACGCAAGGCAGCTTCATCGTGGTGGAAATAAACAACGCCCTGACGTTCGAACCCGGCAAGGCCGAGGTGAAGCCGGAGTTCCAGTCCGTCGCCGCAGACATCGCCACGGCTCTCGACGCCGAACCGGGGCCGATCAGGATCATCGGTCATACCGACAACGCAAAACCGCGCAAATCGAGCACGTTCAAGTCCAATTTCGACCTCTCGGTCGCCCGCGCCAAAGCCGTCGCGGCGATGATGGCACCCGGCGTCAAGGACCCATCGCGCATCACCACCGACGGCAAGGGCGAAGACGAGCCGATCGCCGACAATGCGTCCCCGGAAGGCCGTGCCACGAACCGCCGCGTCGATGTGATGATCCCCAAGGAGGAGACATTATGAGCGCGGCCCCTCGGAAGCGCCCATGACGCATTGGCTGCTGCGCATACTCAACGTCGTCGCCTTGGCCGGTTTCGCGGCAGCCGTCTGGTTTGCCGGACCACTGATCCGTTATGCCGATGCGCGCCCACTCGGGCCGGTCTGGTTGCGCGCCGCGATCGTCGGCGTGGTCGTGGCCGCGGCGGCGCTCTTCTACACGGTCCGGTTCTGGCAAAGGCGAACGGCGCATAAGGCGCTTGAAGCCGCGATCGTGCGCAACGACGCCGACAATGACGATTCGCAGGTGCTCGAGGCCCGCATGAGCGAGGCCATCGCGGCACTCAAACGCTCGAGCGGAAAGCGCAATTTCCTCTACGAGATCCCCTGGTACATCGTCATCGGCCCACCCGGCGCGGGCAAGACGACGGCGCTGGTCAACTCCGGTCTGAATTTTCCGCTTGCCGGTTCCGGCACCGCGCAGCCGGTGGCCGGCATTGGCGGCACGCGATCCTGCGACTGGTGGTTCACCGACGAGGCCGTGCTGATCGACACCGCCGGGCGCTACACGACACAGGATTCCGATCAGTCCCGCGACAAGAAGAATTGGCTCGCCTTCCTGTCGCTGCTCAAGAAATACCGCGCCAGGCAGCCGATTAACGGCGTCATCCTGGCAGTCAGCCTTGCCGACCTCATGAGCTTCGACGATCGGCAGCTTGACGCCCATGTCGCCGAGATACGAAGTCGCCTGCGCGAAACCTATGAAACGCTCAGGATCCAGTTTCCGGTCTACCTGCTGTTCACCAAAGCCGACCTCGTCTCCGGTTTCATGGATTATTTCGGCGGCTTCGACGAGGCGCGCAGGCGCAAGGTGTGGGGCGCGACCTTCCAGACCACCGACCGCAACAAGAACATGGCCGGTGAGGTTCCGGCCGAATTCGACGCTCTGGCCGGGCGCCTGGCGGACGAGATGGCCGACCGGCTCCAGGAAGAGCAGGATCCGGTCGCGCGCATATCCATCTT
>NZ_RZOT01000397.1:0-5718 GCF_003999085.1 Mesorhizobium sp. M4A.F.Ca.ET.090.04.2.1 | reverse complement strand
GATCTTGCCCGGGAAGGCCTTGCAGGCCTGCTTGACGAGGTCTGGGTCACGCACCGCCACCGTGCCGAGGATGACGCGCGCCAGCCCCCGGTCGAGCCAATCCTCGATCTGCTCCAGTGTGCGGATGCCGCCGCCGAGCTGCACCGGATTCTTCGTCGCCTTGAGGATGGCGCCGACCGCCGCGCTGTTGACGCTCTGGCCCTTGAAGGCGCCGTTGAGGTCGACGACGTGCAGCCACTCGAAGCCCTGCTCCTCGAAGGCCCTGGCTTGGGCTGCGGGGTCATCGTTGTAGATCGTCGCCGTCGCCATGTCGCCATGCTTCAGGCGCACGCATTTGCCGTCCTTGAGATCGATGGCGGGAAACAGGATCATGGTCAGGCCCCTTCGACGATCACGAAATGGCCGGTCGAGGCGGCGAGCCTGAATTTCGAGGCCTCCTGGTATTCAGGCGATTCGTAGCAGGCAACCGCTGTTTCGTACGACTCGAACTCGACCACGACGTGGCGATTGCCCGTCGGCCCTTCCGGGTTGGTGTAGCGCCCGGCCCGGACGGGGAACTTCGCGCCATACTTGGCGAAGGCCCTGGCATTGGCCTCGATGTACTGCTTGTAGACATCGGGGTCGTGGACGTCGATCAGCGCGATCCAGTAGCCCTTCTTGTTCATCTAGGGTCTCCAGCGCAGGAAATTGGCGATCAGCGCCAGGCCCAGCGCCTGGCTTTTTTCGGGATGGAACTGCGTGCCGACGAGATTGTCGCGCGCAACAGCGGCCGTCACCGGCCCGCCATAGTCGGCGACGGCCAGCACCTCGTCCGGCTTCCTGGCCTCGAGATGATAGGAATGGACGAAATAGGCGTGCAACCCGTCGGCTCCGGTCGCGATGCCAGAAAATACCGGGTGATCGCGTCGAAGCTCGATCGTGTTCCAGCCGATCTGCGGGATTTTCAGCGCCGGATCGGCGGGCGTGATCTCCTTGACGTCGCCAGCGATCCAGCCGAAGCCCGTGGCGACGGTCTTTTCAAGCCCGCGTTCCGACATCAGCTGCATGCCGACGCAGATGCCGAGGAACGGCCGTCCCTTGCGAACAGCCACGTCCTCCACCGTTTCCCACATGCCGGCGACAGCCTTGAGGCCGGCCGCGCAGTCGGCATAGGCGCCGACGCCGGGCAGCACGATGCGGTCGGCGGTGCGGACCCGTTCAGCGTCGGCGGTGAGCTCGATTGTCGCGGCAATGCCCGCCTCGCGCGCCGCGCGCTCGAAAGCCTTGGTGGCCGAGCGCAGATTGCCCGACCCGTAGTCAATGATCGCGACCCGCATGTCAGGGCCTTCCCGGCGTATGGGTCAGCCCCAGAGCCATGCCGGTCTGCGTCGGCCGTGCCAGATTGGCGTCGGGCACGATGCGCGGGGCGGGCGGCTGCTCGTCTGGCGGCACGTCGGCCTCCAAAGCATGACGCGTCTCGGCGCCGTCCAGCCTGTCGGCTTCGACGACGCCCCATTCGTGCCAGCCGCGGCGGCGTAGCGCCGCGATGCGCAGCCCCTGTCCTTCGAGGCCGATATAGAGCGAGACCAGCAGCGACAGGGCCGAGCCCGCCCAGGCAAGTCCCAGCTTCTCGCCGAGCATCGACAGGATGGCCATGACGACGAAGGTCAGCGCCGCCTCGATCCACAGCCGGTGCCAGGCGAGCCACAGCGGTGAGAATAGGAACCCGAGCCAGGTGAAGCCGTCGCGCACGAAGGTCGTCTCATCGGCCTTTGCGCGGCCCGCCGGCGGCTCCATCACGACATAGATGGCCATCGCCTACCCCTTCAAAGAACCTTTGGTGGAAGGTACGGCGTCCGGCTGGCGCGGGTCGCGCTCGAGCGCGGAACGAAGCGCCCGCGCCACCGCCTTGAAGCAGGTCTCGGCGATGTGATGGTTGTTGGCGCCGTAGTGATTGGTCACGTGCAGCGTGACGCCCGCGTTCTGCGCCAGCGCCTGGAAGAATTCGCGCACCAGCTCGGTGTCGAACGTGCCGATCTTGGGCGACGAAAAGGTTACGTTCCAGACCAGGAACGGGCGGCCCGAGACGTCGATCGCCGCTCTGGTCAGTGTCTCGTCCATGGCGAGGTCGATCGAGGCATAGCGCATGATGCCGCGCCGCTCGCCGAGCGCCTTGGCCAGCGCCTGGCCGAGCGCTATGCCGGTATCCTCGACCGTGTGGTGGTCGTCGATGTGCAGGTCGCCCTTTGCCTTCACCGTCATGTCGATCAGCGAATGACGTGACAGCTGGTCGAGCATGTGGTCGAAGAAGCCGACGCCCGTCGCAATGTCGGACTTGCCGGTGCCGTCGACATGGACCGACACCGAGATGTCGGTTTCCTTGGTCTTGCGGCTGGCTTCGGCGGAACGCGTCGGCATGATCTATCCTTGTCCAGGAGGTTCATGGCGTGCGGGAGCGCACAGGCCGCAAACGCCCATATGCTTGAAATCGAGAGCCTTCTAGCAGCATGATCCGGCGATTGCCAGTTGCCATTCCCATGGGGTATCGGGCGGGCCGGCATGTCGTTTGCAATCGCCCACCCCATGCATACATATGGCCGATCAAAGTCCCTCGTACCGCGCCAATCGCCTTATTGGGATGGCGCGAATCGGAGCAGAAAATGTCGAATGAACTGACCATGCATGCCACGACGATCGTGACAGTGCGCAAGGGCAGCAAGGTTGTGATCGCCGGCGACGGCCAGGTCAGCCTTGGCCAGACCATCATGAAGGGCAATGCCAGGAAGGTGCGCCGCATCGGCACGGGCGGCAAAGTCATTGCCGGTTTCGCCGGCGCCACCGCCGATGCCTTCACCCTTCTGGAGCGGCTCGAAGCCAAGCTCGAGCAATATCCCGACCAACTGACGCGCGCCTGCGTCGAGCTCGCCAAGGACTGGCGCACCGACCGCTACCTGCGCCGGCTGGAAGCCATGATGCTGGTCGCCGACAAGTCGGTTTCGCTGGCGCTGACCGGCACCGGCGACGTGCTCGAGCCCGAACATGGCGTCATGGCCATCGGCTCCGGCGGCAACTACGCGCTGGCTGCCGCCCGCGCGCTGATGGACACCGACAAGGACGCCGAGGAGATCGCCCGCAAGGCGATGCAGATCGCGGCCGACATCTGCGTCTATACCAACAGCAACTTCGTTGTCGAAACGCTCGATGCCGCCTGAGGCAATCGACCATGATCCCGAAAAGTGGGACCCGGTTTTCGGATAAGATCATGGTCCAACAAGAGCACGTTTACGATTTTCGGCCGGTGACCGAAAAAGACCTGCCGATGATCGCCGGCTGGCTGGCCGAGCCGCATGTCGCCGAATGGTGGGACGATCCGGAACAAGAGATCGCCGAAATCCGCGAGCACATCGACTCGGTTTCGGTCGAGCCGCTGATCGTCGAACTCGACGGCCGGCCGATCGCCTACCTGCAGAGCTACGATCCGCATCTGGAGGACGATCATCCCTATGCCGACCAGCCGTTCGGCACGCTGGGTATCGACCTGTCGATCGGCCTGGCGCAGCTGGTCGGCGTCGGCCACGGCACGGCGATCGTGCGGCAGTTCGTCGAGCAGCTTTTCGAGGAAGGGGCGCCGCGCGTCATCATCGATCCGCATCCGCGGAACGCGCGCGCCATCCGCGCCTATGAGAAGGCGGGTTTCAGGCCGATCGGCCGCAGGCAGTCGCAATACGGGGATGTCGTGCTGATGGCCGTCGACGCGGCGCAAGGCGACACGGAAGAGGGGGACTGAACCAGATGAACGCATCCGGCGAGGACAAGACGCTTTCGGCCTATGAGGACAGCTGGCGCATGGGGCTTCTGCTCATGCTGGCTTTGCTGATCTTCCAGGCCGGCGCGCTTTACGGCATGGGCCATCCGCCGATCTGCACCTGCGGCTATGTCAAGCTGTGGCACGGGGTGGTGCAAAGCTCGGAGAACTCCCAGCACATCTCGGACTGGTACACGCCATCGCACATCATCCATGGCTTCCTGTTCTATGCGCTGGCGCGGTTCCTCTTTCCGCGTTCGCCGATCGGGCTGAGGCTCGCCTTCGCCGTCCTCATCGAGGGTGGCTGGGAGCTTCTGGAGAACAGCCCCTTCATCATCGAGCGTTACCGCGCCGGCACGATTTCGCTCGACTATTACGGCGACAGCATCATCAACTCGGTATCGGACACGTTGGCCATGGTGCTGGGATTTGTGATGGCGCGAAAGCTTCCTATATGGGTGGTCGTTGCCCTGGCCCTCATCTTCGAGCTCGGTACGGGCTACATCATCCGGGACAATCTGACGCTCAACGTGATCATGCTGCTGCATCCGTTCGAGTCCATCAAGCAGTGGCAAAGTGGAATTTAGTGACATGAGCACCTTCTCTCCCCGCGAAATCGTTTCGGAACTCGACCGCTTCATCATCGGCCAGAAGGACGCCAAGCGCGCCGTGGCCATTGCGCTCCGCAACCGCTGGCGCCGCCAGCAGCTGCAAGGCCAGATGCGCGAGGAGGTGATGCCGAAGAACATCCTGATGATTGGCCCGACCGGCGTCGGCAAGACCGAGATCTCGCGGCGCCTGGCCCGCCTCGCCGGCGCGCCATTCGTCAAGGTCGAGGCGACCAAGTTCACCGAGGTCGGCTATGTCGGCCGCGATGTTGAGCAGATCGTGCGCGACCTGGTCGAGGTTGCCATCGGCCTGGCGCGCGAGAAGATGCGCGAGGACGTCGCGGCGCGCGCCCAGATCAATGCCGAAGAACGCGTGCTGGAGGCCCTGGTCGGCAAGACGGCGAGCCCGTCGACGCGCGACTCCTTCCGCAAGAAGCTGCGCGACGGCGAGCTCGACGACAAGGAGATCGAGATCGAAGTCGCCGACACCGGCACCGGCGGCATGCCGGGCTTCGAGATCCCAGGAATGCCGGGCGGCAATATCGGCGTGCTCAACATCAACGACATGCTGTCGAAGGCGATGGGCGGCCGCAAGACCAAGAGCCGCAAGACCACGGTGCGCGATTCCTACGCGCTGCTGGTCAATGACGAGTCCGACAAACTACTCGACCAGGACGAGGTGATCCGCCGCGCTCTCGACGCCACTGAAAATGACGGCATCGTCTTCCTCGATGAGATCGACAAGATCGCGGCCAGGAGCGACATTTCGGGCGGGCCTTCGCGCGAAGGCGTGCAGCGCGACCTGCTGCCGCTGGTCGAAGGCACGACGGTGGCGACGAAGTACGGCCCGGTGAAGACCGACCATATCCTGTTCATCGCGTCGGGCGCCTTCCATGTGTCGAAGCCGTCCGATCTGTTGCCGGAACTGCAGGGCCGCCTGCCGATCCGCGTCGAGCTGCGCGCGCTGGAGAAGGAGGACTTCGTCCGCATCCTCACCGAGACCGAGGCGAGCCTGATCAAGCAGTACGTCGCGCTGATGAAGACGGAAGGGGTCGAACTGGCCTTCACCGACGACGCCATCGATTCGCTGGCCGGCATTGCCGTCGATCTCAACGCCAGCGTCGAGAATATCGGCGCAAGACGCCTGCAGACGGTGATGGAGCGGGTGCTGGACGAGATCTCTTACGACGCGCCGGACCGCAACGGTACGACCGTCACCATCGACTCCGCCTATGTGCAAAAGCATGTCGGCGACCTCTCGAGGAACACGGATTTGTCCAGATTCATCCTGTAAATGCATGTCGCCCAAAAGTGCGCAGCGGTTTT
>NZ_RZOT01000396.1:0-5720 GCF_003999085.1 Mesorhizobium sp. M4A.F.Ca.ET.090.04.2.1 | reverse complement strand
GAGCTACGGCAAGCTGCTGACGGCTGCCGCCGTGCTCGGCGAGAAGTTCGAGCACCTCTATGCCAGCCAGCAGACAATCGGCATTATGCTGCCCAATGCCAACGGCGCATGCGCGACGCTGCTCGGCGTCATGTCGGCCGGCAAGGTGCCGGCGATGATCAACTTCACCGCGGGTGCGGCGAACATCCTCTCCGCCTGCAAGGCCGCCGAGGTGCGGACCGTGCTCACCTCCCGCGCGTTTGTCGAACAGGCCAAGCTCGGCGCGGTCGTCGAGGAAATCGGCCGCTCGGTGGAGATCGTCTGGCTCGACGACCTGCGAGCCGGCATCGGCCTCAAGGACAAGCTGCTCGGGCTGCTGCGCAAGACCACACCGCGCGTCGCCCGCAAGCCCGACGACGCGGCGGTGATCCTGTTCACCTCCGGTTCCGAAGGCACGCCGAAGGGCGTGGTGCTTACCCACCGCAACATCCTCGCCAACGCCGCCCAGGCCGCCTCGCGCATCGACTTCCACTCGGGCGACAAGGTGTTCAACGTGCTGCCGATCTTCCATTCCTTCGGCATGACGGCGGGCACGGTGCTACCGCTGATCTCGGGCGTGCCGGTCTATTTCTACCCCTCGCCGCTGCACTACCGCATCGTGCCTGAACTGGTCTACGCGTCGAATGCGACGATCATCTTCGGCACCGACACGTTCCTCTCAGGCTATGCGCGCACGGCGCATCCTTACGACTTCCGCTCGGTGCGCTACTGCTTTGCTGGCGCCGAGCCGGTCAAGGCGGCGACGCGCATGACCTATATGGAGAAGTTCGGCCTGCGCATCCTCGAGGGCTACGGCGTGACCGAGGCGGCGCCGGTGATCTCCATCAACACGCCGATGTACAACCGGTCCGGCAGCGTCGGCAAAATCATGCCCGGCATGGAGTATCGGCTGGATCCGGTGCCCGGCGTCGAAAATGGCGGGCGGCTCTACGTGCGCGGCCCGAATGTCATGTCAGGCTATCTGCGGGCCGAGAAGCGGGGCGCGCTCGAGCCGCTGGAAGACGGCTGGCATGACACCGGCGACGTTGTCTCCATCGATGAGGCGGGCTTCATCACCATCCGCGGCCGCGCCAAGCGTTTCGCCAAGATCGGCGGCGAGATGATCTCGCTGGCTGCCGTCGAGGCGCTGGCCGGCGAATTGTGGAAAGGCTCGCTGTCGGCCGTCGCAACCGTGCCGGATGCCCGCAAGGGCGAAAAGCTGATCCTGATCACGGAGGCTGCGAACGCTACCCGCGCGGATTTCCTGGCCTTCGCCAAGGCCAACGGGGCCATGGACCTGATGGTGCCTGCCGAGGTGCGCGTCGTTGCGAAAGTGCCGGTGCTCGGTTCCGGCAAGCTCGACTTCGCCGGCGTGACGAAGTTGGTGCGCGGCGAGGAAGACCTGAAGGTCAAGGCCGCCTGACGCGGATACGCGAACGGGCCGGCGCAAAACGCCGGCCCGCCAGGGCTACTGTCGGCCCGACTTTGCCATTGTTTCGCGCGCGCGGATCGATGGGCAAGGCATCGCGCTTCAGACTATTTTGCCACCTCGTCCAAAGACCTTCTGCAACACGAGCTTCAGCCGCTTGAACTCGTAGCGGCGCCGCAATTTGGCCAGCGTCGCTCGGTGGGCGGCGTCGATTTCGGGCAGCGAATCCGGCGCTGTCGCCTGGGGCAGCGCGAGCAGCGCGTTGGCATGGAGGTCGGCGAAAGGCTGCGGGTCATAAGTAGCGAACGGCGTCGGCGGGTCGCTCAGCACGGTCGGATTGCTGTTGATCTCGAACACTGTGGGCTGGCCGTTGGTCAGCGTGTAGTCGATGCGCCCGTATTGCATACGGGCCTTTTCGAAGACCTGCATCACCCATTCGGCATGTGGGTTCGCGGCAATGTAGGCCCTGATCTCGTCGATATGCGCCGGCAGGAGCTCCTCGTTCGAATTCTTGACGAACCAGGATTTCGACATGGCAATATGCTGGGCGTAGATCGTATCGCCGACCCGATAGGCGGCGAATTTCCGGTAGTATCCGTCCGGCCATGGCGCGCCGGTCATCTCCACCACGATCGGCCGCACCAGCCTGCGACCGTCCGGCCGGGCGAGTGCCGCGTCGAGCGCCGTCCGGTCGTGCAAAAGCGGCGGCTCTTCGTAGAGTGCGCCCACCTCGTCGCGGATGAAGACCGGATAGCGCATCGTGTCATCGAGCTGGTCCAGCCTGAACGCGCGAAAAAGGTTGCCGCCATCGTCACCAAGCACACGCAGCAGATCGAAGCGCTGCAGGCTGGCGGTCGGGTGGTTGAGCTGCTTCAGGCCCGCTTGCCGCGCCAGCGCGGCGCTCAGGTCTGATGCCCGCTTCATCTCCTCGGCGGTCAGCCGGTCCATGTCCGACCAGATCACCACGCCGGCGCGAACGCCGCGCAGCAATCCGGCATCCTCATAGCGAACCAGCCGGAACGATGCTTGCAGATCTGTGCGGTGATAGAGAAGCACAACCGCATGCGTATAAGCGTGCTTTCTATGTGTGACGTAGAATATCAAGCGATTGCGCCCCCCGATCCGCAGAATTGCAAACTGCAGTCTTGCTGACTAGCAAAAAGCTGCTACGCGCCCTATAGCGCATGGGCAAGCCGGGTGGCCGAGAGATGAACGTCGAGAATAATGCGCTTCCAATCCGGAAGCTGGACGCGGACGACATGCCGCTGCTGATGGAGCTTGAAGCTGCCGCCTGGGCCGGCCCGCTGCAGGCCAGCGAGGCGACCATCCGACGCCGGCTGGCGCTTGGCCACACCATGCTGGGGGCGATCGACGGTGACGTGCTTGCCGGCACGCTCTGCTTCACCGAAACCAGCCAGGACCCGCTGGTGCGTGCAGACTTTCCCGCGAATTTCGATGCCTTTGCGTCGCTGCCGCGCAGCGAGCCGGTGCACTCTCTTTATGCCTACAATCTCTGCGTCCGCCCCAGCCACCGCGGCGGCAACACGGCGATCCGGCTGCTGAAGGAGATGGAGCGCCACGGCCACCGCCTCGGCGCGCGCTGGCTGATCGGCGACGGCCGCTGCTCGGCCTATGCCGGCTCATCCGGCGGCGACGACGACCAGGTCAGGGCCGACCCGCGGTTTCGCGCTACCATAGACCGCTGGAACGAGACCGGCATAAGGCCGCCGCTGGAAGAGATTATCCGCGATCCGCTTCTGCGTCTGCACTACCGCGTCTACGACTGCGAATTCCTCTACGTCATGCCGGATTTCTTCCCGCAGGATGCCGCGTCCGGCGGTTTCCGGGTCATCTCGGCCAAGGACCTCAAGAAATGACGTGCGAGCCGGCCGCAGCATGACGGCTCCGTTCTTCGATCCGTTTGCGCTCGGCGACGATCCGTTCGCGCATTTTGCCGAGATGCGCGCACTGGGCGGCATAGCGCGCGGCGCGGCGCCCTATCCCGAACTCGCCGACGCGCATTACGTCTTCAGCCATGAGCTGGTGTCCCGCGTTCTGAAACATCCCGCCCTGCTGCAGGCGCCGCCCGGCAGGTATGAGGAGGTCCGCCGCAAGCTTGTCGACCAGGCGCCAATGGCGCTGCTCAGCCGGTCGGTGATGCTCGCCGATCCGCCGCAGCATGGCGGGCTGCGCCGGCCGGTTGCAGGCTTCCTCTCCAGACCCACCGTCGAGGCGCTGACACAGGGCCTGCGGGCGCTAAGCCGCGAGCTGGTCGACCGGGCGATGGCGGACGGCCGCATCGATGCCGTCGCCGGGCTCGCCGTGCCGGTCTCCTTCTGGCTGCTGCAGGAAATCATGGGCATCGAGATCGAGGATCCATGGGCGCTGAAATCGGTGACCAGCCGCATGGCTGGTGCGTTCGACCTGCGAACAGACCAGCCGCCGGCTGCCAGCGCCGCGGCCTATGGCGAATGCCGGGCCTTTGTCGAGGAGCGGCTGGCGCAACAGGCCTTCCGGCCGGACGGAATGGTCGCCCGCATGGCGCGGGAAGTCGCCGAAGGGCGCTGGTCGCGCGAAGACATGGTGGCCAACGTCGTGTTCATGCTGTTTGCCGGACAGGAGACCGTCGTCGACGCTTTCGGCAACGCCGTGGTCGCGCTGCACCGTTTTCCAGAGCAGCGCGCCCTGCTCGAGCGCCGGCTTGTCGACTGGAGCAGCGCGGCCGCCGAATTGCTGCGCTTTGGCGCCTCCGTGCAATACGCGATCGCGCGCATTGCGGCCGAAGACATCGACCTCGGCAACGTTGGGATCGCGAACGGCGAGGCGGTGGTGGCGGTGCTGGGCAGCGGCAACCGCGACGATGCGGTGTTCGCGGACGGTGACCGGCTGGACCTCACCCGCTCGCCGGCCTTGTCGTTGACCTTCGGCACCGGCCTGCATGTCTGCCTCGGCCAGCATGTCGCCCGGATCGAGATCGCGGCGATGCTCGAGGCGTTGTTCACCCGCGCTCCCGGCTGGCGGCTTGATGCCGCCGGCGCCAGGCGCCGCCCGTCGCTGTCGTTTCACGGGATGAGTACCGCGCCGCTTGTCCTCGCTTGAGAGGATCGCGCGCCGGGCCACCAATCCTCAGTCAAGGAAAAGCGGCCGCGTCTGCGCAAGGATCGCCGGATCGAGCGAGCGGACTATCTCCGCCACCTTGGCCCGCAGGACCTCGATCGCCGCGTCGTCGAGCGGATCAAGAATGTCATTCTGATCCCTCGTCGCGATATACTCTTCCAGCGAGGGCGCCTCGCTCGCCGGCGTGAAGCCTCCGCCGCGGGCGTGCTTGCTCAGCAATTCCTGCCGCGACTTCACCGCATAGTGGCGGATCCAGCCGAGCTTCCATTCCATCGGCATGGCGGCTTGATGCCTGTCGAGCGTCATGCCGTCGACCAGCGTCCTGCGCTGCCCGATCGGGAAGCCGTGCGGATGCGCCATGAACAGCATCGGGCTCCGCACGGCCTTCGGCAGGCATGACCCGACGCGCCCAAACGCCTTCTTCCAGCGCGCCGTCGGGGCGTCATGCCTGCCGCGCCGCGGAAACCGGACGGTGACCAGCTCGTCGTCATAGCCTTCTCTGCCGTCGCTGCCGAAATTCGCCCAGCGGAAGGCGACGCTGCGCACGCCGCGCCGGCTGAGCAGCGAGCGGACAAGCTCGGCGCCGCTCCAGGGCGGTCCGCCGAGCGGCTCGAGAAATTCGTCGGCGTCCAGGAAGCCGAGATAGCGATAGCCCTGGAACAGTGCCCGCCAGTAGAGGTGCGAATAGGCCCGCCGCTGCGGCTGCAGCCGATCGTGCCGCCAGTCGACCAGCTCGATCCAGCCGGCGTCGCGCAACGCCGAAAGCACCGCCGTCTGCGGCCCGGCGACGCAATTGTCGGCGATCATCAGATCGAAACCGTGCAGCTTGTGCCACGCGGTCCATTCGATCACATAGGGTTGCTCCAGCTTCATGATCGCGCAGATCACGGGCCTGTCGACCGAAAGCGGAAATCTCATCGCAACTCTTTCATCGTGCCAATTGCCGAAGTTCGATCTGCCGAAACTTGATCGCATCGCCATAGAAGGCCGCGAGCTGCTCGGCGGACGCTGTCCAGTCGCCGATGTCCAACTTATGAAAGCGGTAGCGTGCGTCGCCAGGCGGAAGCAGGTCGATGTCCGGCCTGATCGCCGGATCCAGGATGCCGGCCACCGGCAGGTGGATCGTGCGCGCCGACGACAGCCAGCAGGCCAGCCA
>NZ_RZOT01000395.1:0-5725 GCF_003999085.1 Mesorhizobium sp. M4A.F.Ca.ET.090.04.2.1 | reverse complement strand
ACACTTGTCATTCCCGACCTCGCGTTCAAGCCTTCCCGCCGTCAGGGCCGGAGATAGATGTAGCCCTGGCGCTGCAATTCGGCGAGCTTGACGACGCCGCCCTTGTCGGCGACCTGGAAGCCGGCGAGCAGGTCGGCAAGCGTGATGTCCATGCCATGCATGGTGTTGCCGCAGGCTTGCGGAACCAGCCCCTTCTGGACCAGCCCGGCAAACCGGCTGGACGTAGCGCCGGATGCGGCCTTGGTCTTAAAGGCCGCAAGGGCCGGGCCATGCACGACAAGCACGATGTCGACATTGCCGCCGGTGCCTTCGTAATGGTTCTTGATGTTGCCGAGGACGAAATTGGCCTTGTCGACGTCGCTGAGGTGATAGGCGACCTTCAGCCTTTCCTCCTCCGCGGCAGCCGCCTTGACCTGGCGCAGTCCGAAAAGGCCGGCGGCCCCGGCAAGACCGGCACGGAAAATATCTCGGCGCAGCATCGCTCTTCCTCCACCAGCCGGGCACTATGGTCCTGCGTGGCCCCGGCCTCGCTAACTATTTGTTTCTACGCAATTCCCTATGGAAAACCGTTACACGCTTTTCCCGGAACTGCTCCTAGACTAGCATGAATCGCAGTCACGTCCTGTCGATGGGAGGAGGGTCACATGACGTCGAGGATAGCGGTGGGCGCGGCGCTTGGCGCTGCATTGTTCGTTGTCGGCGCGGCTCTTGCCGATGACACTCCCAAGCTGACGGAACTCAGCCCCAACGGCGCCGATGCCTGTTTCGGACGCGTCTACGACGCGGCGCACCTCAAGGCGCATCCAAAGCAGAAAGTGGCGCGCATCTTCTTCTACTATGGCCACGATCCGGTCAGCCGGCCGAACGAGGAGCCGAGCACGATTGGCGGCGCCGCCTATGATGGCTTTCTCACCACCACGGTGCGCGGCACCAAGAAGCCGGAATGGGCAGCTGGCTGGTGCAATCGTCAATCCGAGGACGGCAAGAGCGGCCCGATCCATTGCGGCATGGAATGCGACCGCACGCTCGCTTCACTCAAGGTCGACGACAAAGGCCGGCTGATCGTCTCCAACGTACAGCCCGATGTCTATCTCGACGCCGGCGCGGAGGAGGAACTCGGCGCGGCGCAGTACAACAAGCAGGCGCTGGGCAGCGAGGACGACAATTTCCGCCTCGACCCGATGCCGGCCGCCACCTGCAAGGCGGAATTCGCGCGCATCGATCCGATCGATCCGGCGCTCGGGGCGCCGCTGCGCGAGCGGCTGAAGCCCGACCAGGCGTTCTGCTATGGCCGCGACTACGACGCCGCGCATCTGAAGTCGCACCCCGACCAGGTGACGCAGTCGATCCGGGTTTTCCGCGGGCCGGTCGAACTAGCCTCCTACGCTTCAGGCGGCGATGTGGCCAACTGGCCGGACGGCGCCGACATCGCCATTTCGGTGACGACCAGGCAGAAGTCGGGCAAGGTCACGCAGACCTATTTATGCCAGGGCGAGGCCGACCAGTGGCGCTGCGCGGCAAGCTCGAAGATCAGCGATTTTGCCTGCGACGTCTCGCAGAAGGAGATTTTCCTGAAACGCGGCGCCAACGGCACGATGATGCTGGCCAACCCCAACAGCGCGCTCGCCATCGTCGATCTCTGCTCGAAGGCGGCGGATGGCAAGACGACGTCGGACGACAAGGTCTATCGGCTGAATCCGATGCCGCAGGCGGCCTGCGCACCTTAGGTCCATCGATATTCAGGTGAGGCCGGCCTGCGAACGGCAACTTCCTGCGCTTCCGGTGCTCACGTACTTCAAGTACGCTCCGCTCCGGTTCTCGGAAGTCACCGTTCTCGACTCGGCCTGACCTGAATCTCGACAGACCTTCGCAGTGTAAGCTTGGGGCGAAATTAGGCGAACGGCACCGCCGTGGTGCCCTTGGGCAGCTTCGCCTCATCGTCAGGCTCGACATGGATGGTGACGCGCACCGAGGGGATTTCGGCCTTCAGCGCGTCCTCGATGCGGTCGCAGATGACATGACTGTCGCCCACCGTCATACCGGCGTCGACGACCATGTGAAATTCGATGAAAGTGGCGCGGCCGGCGATGCGCGTCTTGAGGTCGTGCACCTCCAGCGCTCCCTTCGAATTGGCCGAGATGATGTCGCGGATGCGCATATGCTCCTGCGTATCCACGGCACGGTCCATGAGGCCGCTCAACGATTCTCCAGTAAGCTTCCAGCCCTGGTAGAGGATGTTGAGCGCCACGAGCAGCGCAAGCAGCGGGTCGAGAATCCGCCACCCAGTCATCACCGCGGCAACAAGGCCGACGATGACGCCGACCGAGGTCAGCACGTCGGTCATGATGTGCTGACCGTCGGCGACCAATGCCGGCGATCGTTCGGCGCGGCCGTTGCGGATCAGCACCAAGGCCCATGCGGCGTTGACCACAGCAGCGCCGCCGTTGATCATCAAGCCCTCCCAGGGCTGTTCGATCAGTGCCGGGTTCTGCAGCGACTGCCACACCTTGGCTATGATCAGCATCGCCGCCACGACGATCAGCACGCCCTCGAGCACCGCCGAAAAATATTCGGCCTTGTGATGACCGAAAGGATGGTCGCTGTCGGCTGGTTTGTGGCTGATGCGGATGGCCCAGAGAGCGGCGGTCGCCGTGATGACGTTGACGATCGATTCCAGCGCGTCGGAATAGAGGGCGACCGAGCCGGTCATCTGCCAGGCGACAAACTTCAACCCCATCACCAGGAAGGCGATGACGATCGACCAGAAGGCAAGGCTGGCGACCTTGCGCTTGGCTGCGGCTTTTGCCGCGGCCGCCGTCATGTCTTCCGTTGCGGCCATCGCTGCTAGGCTGCCTTTTCCTTGGCCTTGCGCGGCAGATGCGCAACGATGTTCTCGATGATGCGCATGCCGGCATTGTGGCCGAGCGTCATGATCGATTCCGGATGGAACTGCACGGCGGCGATCGGCTCCTTGCGGTGCTCGAAGGCCATGATGACGCCGTCCTCGGTCTCGGCGGTGACCAGGAAATCGTCGGGGAGGCGCACCGGATCGGCGAAGATCGAGTGGTAGCGGCCGACGGTCACTTCCTTGGGCAGGCCGGAGAAGATGACGCCGGGCTTGGAGACGCGGATGCGCGACGGCTTGCCGTGCATCGGTATATGCAACTGCCGGAGCTCGCCGCCATAGGCTTCAGCCAGCGCCTGCAGGCCGAGGCAGACGCCGAAGATCGGCAGGTCGCGGGCTCTTGCCTTCTTGATCGTGGCGGCGCAATCAAAGTCCTTCGGCGTGCCAGGGCCAGGCGAGAGCACGACGAGGTCCGGCTTCAGCCGCTCGAAAACCTCCTCCGGCACGGGCGTGCGCACGGTGGAAACATTGGCGCCGGTCTGGCGGAAGTAATTGGCGAGCGTGTGGACGAAGGAGTCCTCGTGGTCGACCAGGAGGATGTTGATGCCGTCGCCGACGCGCGCGGCGGTGCGTTCGGCGCCAACGGCATTGCCGGTCTTGGCGTCGCGGATGGCGGATAGCATGGCGGATGCCTTCAGTTCGGTTTCGGCTTCTTCTTCCTCGGGAACGCTGTCGAAGAGCAGCGTGGCGCCTGCGCGTACCTCGGCGATGCCGTCCTTGATGCGGATGGTGCGCAGCGTCAGCCCGGTGTTCATGTCGCCGTTGAAGTTGACCATGCCGATCGCCCCGCCATACCAGGCGCGCGGGCTCTTCTCGTTCTGCTCGATGAAGCGCATGGCCCAGAGCTTCGGCGCGCCGGTGACGGTGACCGCCCAGGCATGCGACAGGAAGGCGTCGAAGGCATCCATGCCTTCGCGCAGCCGCCCCTCGATATGGTCGACGGTGTGGATCAGGCGCGAATACATCTCGATCTGGCGGCGGCCGATGACACGCACCGAGCCCGGATCGCAGACGCGCGATTTGTCGTTGCGGTCAACGTCCGAGCACATGGTGAGCTCGGATTCGTCCTTCTTGGAGTTGAGCAGCTTCAGGATCTGCTCGGAGTCCGAAATGGCGTCGTCGCCGCGTTTGATCGTGCCCGAGATCGGGCAGGTCTCGACGCGCCGGCCGTTGACGCGCACGAACATCTCCGGCGAGGCGCCGATCAAATACTCGCCTTCGCCGAGGTTGATGAAGAAGGAATAGGGCGAGGGGTTGATCGCCTTCAGCTTGCGCGAAATCTCGGAAGGCTCGGTTTCGCAGCGCTCGTAGAACATCTGGCCGGGCACGACCTCGAACAGGTCGCCGCGCTTGAAGCTGTCCATCGCCCGGCGCACCAGGTTGGCGTATTCGCCGGGCTCGTGGTCGCCGCGCGGCGGGATGCGGTCGGCGGTCCTGAACGGCTCGACGGCGGCGTCGCGCGGCAACCCCTCCGTCGAGAAACCCTTGCCGGAATAGTCATAGCGGTCGGTCCAGGCCTTGGTCGAATAGTGGTCGACGACCAAGATCTCGTCAGGCAGGAACAGCACCAGATCGCGCTGGCTCTCTCTGCGCTCGAGCTTGTAGTCGACCGGGTCGAACTGGAAGGCGAGATCGTAGCCGAAGGCGCCGTAGAGGCCTAGATTGGCGTCTTCCTCGGTCTTGAACAAAGCGGTAATGGCGCGCAGCACGGTGAATACCGAAGGTACGCGGCTGCGCTCTTCCTCGGTGAAGACGCGGCCTGGCTTGGCAACCTCGAGGCGGATGAGCCTTGGCGACGTTTCGGCGATGGAGACCTCGGCAAGACCGTCCAGCGCCTTGGCGATCACCGGCAAAAGCACTTCGCCGCGTCCGTTCAGCGCCTCGATGCGCATGGCGCGTCCGCGCGCGGAAATCACCAGCGGCGGATCAATGATGGCGGTGTCCCAGCGCGTGTAGCGGCCCGGATACTCGTAATTCGAGGAAAACACCGCGCCGCGCCGGGAATTCAGCCCGTCGACATAGGCGTCGATGGCGCCTTCATAGGGCTGCTCCTGGCGGTCGCGGGTGATCGCCACGCCACCCGCTGTGACGAAGCGCTCGGCCCCGTTGTCCAGAACTCTTGTCGTCATTGCCGTCTCCATCAGCGTCTTGCTATTTCAGCTTCTTGGGGCAACGGACCCGGGGATGGCTTCAAAAAACAAATGGCCGCCCGGACATTCCGTTGCGGCCACCCTCTCTTTTCACGCGCACGCGTTCGAACAGGCCGCTGTCAGCGAGCCCACCACCAAATGGTCTTGTTCGAGCGCATGTTCATGGCGATTCCCATAGCGGCGAATGGTCGGCCGCGCAACTGGATTCCACGAGGCTGGTAAAAGCCTCGCTCGCTTAGTCCTCCAGCGTCCCCGACCTTGCATCGTCGCTTCTCCTGTCGCCAACCAGCTTAAGCAGGTCCTCGCCGGCGCGGATGATGCGCCGCGAACGCCTCGTCAGGATGAGGCCGGCCTGGGGCGCGAACACTTCCGTGCTGCCGCCCGTTTCGCCCGGGGCGTGGACGATTTTGGCGAGCCGCGCGCCCTTGGCGACGCGGTCGCCGGGCTTCACGTCATAGACGACCGCGCCACCCTTCGGCGCCGGCATCATGTCGATGTTTTCCAGCGGCGCCACGGTGCCGGTGAAGGGGCCGGGCGTGGCCAAGGCGGGGTCGGTGACAACGCCGCGCGCGACCAGCAGCCGATAGAGCCCCTCGGCATCGGAAGCGGCCAATTCGCCGTCGACGTCGAGCACGCCCCGATATTCGACCGGGGTGGCGACCCGCCGGCC
>NZ_RZOT01000394.1:0-5735 GCF_003999085.1 Mesorhizobium sp. M4A.F.Ca.ET.090.04.2.1 | reverse complement strand
GGAAGCCTCCAGTTCCTTGCCGAGCGCGCAAGGGTCGCCGCCGCAGGTCTCGAGCCCGTCGGTGATGAGGACGACGGTTGCCTTGTCTTCGGTGTATTTCAGCGCCTCGGCCGCCTGCTTGACGGCTGCTGTCAGCGGCGTCTTGCCGACGAACTTCATGCTGTCGGCGGCGGCCGAAATGGCGCTCGCCGAACCCGCCTGCGGCGGCACGATCAGCTCGATGTCCTCGCAACTGCCCTTCTGGCGATGGCCGTAGGCCATGAAGCCTATCTCGTCGTCGGCCGGCACCGACTGCAGCACGGTACGCAGCGATTCGCGGGCGATCTCGAGCTTCGGCCTGCCGTCGATCTGCGCCCACATCGAGCCCGAGGCATCAAGAATGATGATGACCTTGTTGGCGGCAAGGCCAAGCGTGGTCGTCGACAAAAGGAGGATCGCCGTGGCGACGCTCCGTGCCAATCGCATCATGAAACTCTCCTAGGAAACCCCTCTGGTCCGCGGCGGGAAAGGTATTTGACCCGGCCTTGGGACACAAGTCCGCACACGGCCTTGCGCACAGGCACCAGGGACGGCGGCTCATGCTCAGTAGGTGGTGCGGCGCTCTTCCGACGGCGGTCGGCCGAACTGCAGCCGATAGCTCTGCGCGAAATAGGAGTGCGAGGTGAAGCCGGTGGCGATCGCCACGTCGAGGATCGGCATGTTGGTCTGGCGCAGCAGTTCGCGCGCCCGCTCGAGCCTGAGCCTCATGTAGTAACGCCCCGGGGTGACGCTCAAATGGCGCAGGAACAGGCGCTCGACCTGGCGCACCGACAGGCCCGCCGACTTGGCAAGCTGCACCGCCGACAGCGGCTCGTCGAGGTGATCGGCCATCAGCTCGACGATGCGCCTGAGCTTCTCCGACTTGCCGGTGAGGTCGCGTTCCGGGCCGACGCGCTGGCGGTCGCCGGCCGAGCGGATACGCTCGTGCTGGAACTGGTTGGCGACGCCGTTGGCGAGGTTGGAGCCGAAATCCGTGCGCACGATCTCCAGCATCAGGTCGATCGAGGTGGTGCCGCCGGCGCAGGTGTAACGCTTGCGGTCGATCTCGAAGACATTGCCGGTGCAGTTGATGTCCGGGAAACGCTCCATGAAGCCGGCGCGGTTCTCCCAATGGATGGTGCAGCGATAGCCGTCGAGCTGGCCGGCCTCGGCAAGCAGATAGGAGCCGACCGACAGCGCGCCGAGCGCATTGCCCCGCCTGCCCCAGCTGCGCAGCGCCGCCAGCACCTTGCTCTTGCCCGGGAATTCGATGGAGAGGCCGACCGACACGAACAGGATGTCGACCGGCGGCATATCAGCGACGGAATAATCGATCTTCAGCGGGAGGCCGTTCGAGGCCATGACGGCGTCGCCATCCGCCGATATGGTCGTCCAGCCATAGACATCGCGGCCAAGCAAGCGGTTGGCCGAGCGAAAGCAGTCGATCGCCGCGGCCAGCGAGAACATCGAAAACTTGTCGACCAGCAGGAACCCGAACTGACGACCACCCTGAACGGAATCGTTCGCGACCGGCCGTTCGATGGGAATTGAATGGTTCGGCAAGTAGACTGCTTCCCGGTCAGAAGGACGGCCGCTTCAACCCGGCCGCAAGGTAGGCGGAAGCTACAGTGTTCGCCATCAGCATGGCAATGGTCATCGGCCCGACGCCGCCAGGCACCGGCGTGATGGCGCCGGCCGCCTTGGCGGCTTCGGCATAGGCGACGTCGCCGACGAGGCGGCTCTTGCCCTCGCCCTTCTCCGGCGCGGCGATGCGGTTGATGCCGACATCGATGACGGTGGCGCCGGGCTTGACCCAGTCGCCCTTGACCATTTCCGGACGACCGACGGCGGCGACCAGGATGTCGGCGGTGCGGGCAAGCGCCGGCAGGTCCTTGGTGCGGCTGTGGGCGATGGTGACGGTGCAATTGGCGGCAAGCAAAAGGTTGGCCATCGGCTTGCCGACGATGTTGGAGCGGCCGACGACGACGGCGTTGAGGCCGGAGAGGTCCTTGCCGCGCACGCGCTCGATCAGGAGCATCGAGCCGGCCGGCGTGCAGGGCACGAAGGCCGTCTCCAGCTCGCCGGTGCCGAGCTTGCCGACATTGATGAAGTGGAAGCCGTCGACATCCTTCTCCGGCGCGATGGTCTGGATGACCTTGCCGGAATCGATGTGGCCGGGCAGCGGCAACTGCACCAGGATGCCGTGGATCGACGGGTCTGCGTTCAGATCCCCGATGATCTTGAGCAATTCGGCCTCCGAGGTCTCGGCCGGCAGCGTGTGCTGCAGCGAGTGGAAGCCGCATTCCTTGGCGGTGCGAGACTTAGAGGCGACATAGACCTGGCTCGCCGGATCCTCGCCGACGATCACCACGGCGAGGCCGGGCTTCGTCGCGCCCTTGCCCGCCAGTTCCGCGGTCAGCGCCTTGACCTTGCCAACCACGTCTTCGGCGACGCTCTTTCCGTCAATCACTTCGGCCATGAACCACCTTCAACTCTTCCATCAGCGCACGTCGCATCCCTTGGGATTCATGCGACCGCCTTGTCCCATTGTTTCACAGACCCGAAACCCGCGCGGTTCGGGCGATATGCCGAGCGGCATTTTCACGAAAATTCCGACGGGCAATCCCGTCAAAACGCCGTCGCATGCCGTAAACTCGAAACCGGCCGCTTTTATCGGATGGGGCGGGATTTAGAAATAGCGGCGGTTCGAACGGCTTTCGGTGAGCTCGCGCACCGCTTCGCGGAATTCGCGCAGGCTTTCGCGGATTTCGTCGATCTGGCCCTGCTGGTCCTCGGTGTCTTGCACCTGCGGCGACAATTGATCCCGGTAGGCCCCCTGCCCGCCGGGCTGCGCCGCTGGCGACGGATTGGCATAGCCAGCCGGCGCTGTCTGTTCGGGCCGTGCCGGCCGAAAACCGGGCTCATCGTCGTAGGCCCGCGCCCGCTGAGCGGGGTACATCGGTTGCCGCCGAGGCGGCTCATCCTGCTGGAATTGAGGCTGCCGATAGGACGCGGGGCGTTCGGTGACCTTGCCGGGATCGGCGGGCTTTTGCCTTTTGCCGGGCATCATCTCGCGCACCGCCGAAAGCAGGGCGCCGACCGGCCCCGAACGTTCGGCCCCGGTGGTCGCGGCGGGCGGCGGCGGAGGCGGCAATGGGGCGCGCGGCTGCGACCGCGGCAGCGGAGCAGGCGGCGGCGCCCGATAGACTTTGTCTTCGACCGCCGGCCTGCGGTCGTCGTTTCCGCGGCGACGCGAGCGCGAGGTCGCGGTTTCGTGCAGGCTCTCATAGGCGCCACGCATGGCGCCGAGCCCGACACCGGAAGCAAAGCCGAGCAGCAGGCCGGCGAGCGCCATCACGGCGCGCGACGGTCCTTTCGCCTCGAGCGGTGCAAACGCCTTGGAGATGACGTTGATGTTGGCGGTGTTGATGTCCTTCTGCTCGCCGGTTTCCTTGGCGCGCAGCAGGAAGGCCTCGTAAACGGAGCGCTTGGCCGCGGCCTCGCGCTCAAGCTCGCGCAGCGAGACAAGCGCGCTGTTGACGTCGCCGCTCTGCACCTTGGCCTGCGCCAGGCGGGAGGCAAGATCCTGCTCCAGCTGGACGGAGCGCTTCAGGTCGACCTGCAGCGAAGAAGCGATGCGCTGCAGTTCGCCGGCGATGCGGTCACGCGCGCCGGCGAGCTGGGCGCTGAGCGCCTGCAGTTCGGGATGGCGCGGGCCGAGCCGGACGGCGGCGCGATCGGCCTCCTGCTTCAGCGCCGCATATTGCGCGCGCAGTTCGCCCATGGTGTTGGAGTTGATCTCTTCCGGCAAGGTGCCGGTGAGGACCGAATTGACGCTGAGCGAACGCGCCGAAGCCGCCCGCGCGTTGAGCTCCAGCGTGCGGGCGCGGGCGACGGAAAGCTGCTCGTTGAGCTTCAGCATCTGGTCGTCGCTGATCAGATGGCCCTGCGCGTCGACGAGGTCGTGCGTGGCCCGGTAATCCTCGACCTTGCGCTCGGCCGCCTCGACGCCCTTGCGCAATTCGTCGAGCCGCGCCGTCAGCTCGTCGGTGGCGCGGCCGGCGGTGTCGGACTGGATCTGGCCGAAGGTCTGCAGGAAGACGTCGGTCATGGTGTTGGCGATGAGGGCCGACTTCTCGCCGTTCTGGGTGGTGGCGCCGATCGAGATGACGAAGGTCTTGCCGCCGCGCTCGACCGACAGGCTCTCGGCCAGATTGCCGACGGCGAGCGCGCGCCGGCGGGCATCGTCGGCGGCGCCGGCATCGTGGCGCGACAGGATCGAGCGGATCATCGACATGACGCCGAGACCGCCGGAACCTTGCCCGTTGAACTCGGGATCGTTGGTGAGATTGAGCTTGTCGACGACCTTGTTGAGGACCGTGCCGGAGGTGAGCACGCGGACCTGGTTCTCGACGATCGCCAGCGTCGCGTCGGAGGCGACCACGTTCTGTGTGAGATCGCGATCGGTGAGCTTGAGGTCGCGCGGATCGACGATGAGTTCGGCCGTGGCCTCGTATTTCTTCGGCGTCGACAAGGCAATTGCGACGCCGAGGGCCGCGCCGAGGATCGTCGTCGAGAGTATCAGCGCCTTCGAGCGGGCAATGCCGCGCACGACCTGCATCGGGTCGATCAGCGGCTTCCACTGCTCGCTGTCGGCATCGTCGACGGCGGGCCGCCGCACGTTCGCAGCATGGCGGGGATCGAGCGCGGCCTGAGGCGCGTGGCCTTGCGAAAGTCCCGCCGGCTCCTCGCGCGCATAGTCGCTTCGCTTGGCCCAGCCGTCCTCGACGTGCGGTTCGTTGGCGATCGGCTGCCGATCGGCCTGATATCGGCCCGGCTCGACGCCGGCGGGCGAGCGCGTCTCGCGCTGCGCGCGTGCGAGACGGTGGCGCTCCGCCGCATCCTCGCGCCATGACTGGTTGGCGCGGTCGCCGATCGCGACCAGAGAGGCGTCATCCTCGCCACGCATGGCCTGACCGAGCGCCAGCAGCGAGCGCTCACGCCTCCAGTCCTCACGGTTGTCCCTGTCGACCATTGTCTTGGAGCTTTACTCTTCGGCGGCTTGGGAGAGGCGGTCGGCCAATCGTTAAGCCACGCTAAACAGGCATAGGAAACAAAAGGTTAATTTCGGCGCCAGAAAGGCGAGTTTTCGCGCCCTGATTGCATGGTTTTCGGGCGCAGTCGAAGCCTCTCCAGAACGGCACGTTAAGCTTTCCGGCCTATGGTCCGGCGGATCTATGACCCATGCCAGCGACATACCGCAGAGGCGGAGCCTCACCCGGATCGGCGCCTTCGTGGCCGCGCGCCGGAAGCTGGTTTTCGATTATTTTTCCGCAATCAGCGGCGCGGGCGGACGGCTGGTGTTCTCGCTCGCCTATTTCATCGCGCTGGCCAACACGCTGTCGATCGCCGAATTCGGCATGTTCGCCACCGCTTCGGCGGCGGGCGTCATGCTGTCTCGCGTCCTCGCTTTCGGCTTCATCTCGGCGCTCTACCGCACCGCCACGATCCGCCCCAACCTGATCGGCACCTTCACCGCCGGCTTCCTGCTGCTCGGCATCGTCTCGCTGCCGGTTCTGGCGGCGGCATCCTACGTCGTCTACCTGATCTTCTTCGCCGGCACCGTGCCGCTGCCGGTGTTCGCCGCGGTCGTCTTCGCCGAGGCGCTGCTGTGGCGGCCGGTCGAGGTGGCGCTGATCGTCAACAACGGGCTCGGC
>NZ_RZOT01000393.1:0-5738 GCF_003999085.1 Mesorhizobium sp. M4A.F.Ca.ET.090.04.2.1 | reverse complement strand
CTGCCGCCGCCAAGGTGACGGCCTCGACCAATGCCGCCTATCCGTCCGACGCGCAAGTGATCGGCGCCGTGCAGCGCGCCATGGGCTCAGGCGTCACCTTGCTGCATGCGGCAGGCGGTCTGCCCGGCGAGTTGCACAAGCTCTGGCAGGCCGGCGCGCCCGGTTCCTACCATGCCGAATACGGCTTCTCGACCATGGGCTACGAGATAGCCGGCGGGATCGGCGTCAAGATGGCGAAGCCCGACCAGGAGGTCGTCGTCATGGTCGGCGACGGCTCCTACCTGATGCTCAATTCCGAGATAGCGACCTCGGTGATGCTCGGCCTCAAGCTCACCATCGTGCTGCTCGACAACCGCGGTTATGGCTGCATCAACCGGCTGCAGATGGCGACCGGCGGCGCCAACTTCAACAATCTCCTGAAGGACGCCCGCCACGAGGTGATGCCCGATGTCGACTTCGCCGCCCATGCGGCAAGCCTCGGCGCGACGGCCGAGAAGGTGGCGTCGATTGCCGAACTGGAGACGGCGCTCGCCAGGGCCAAGGGCAATGACAAGACCACCGTGCTGGTCATCGACACCGATCCGCTGGTGTCGACCGAAGCCGGCGGCCACTGGTGGGATGTCGCCGTGCCGGAGGTCTCGTCGCGGCCACAGGTGAATGCGGCGCGCAAGAAATATGAGGAAGCCGTGGGCAGCCGTCAGGGCTGAGCCGCGTCTGCCTCGCAACGAACCGACATTGGAGTGACGACTTGAAAGCCAAACTGGGCATGTCCCCCATCGCGTGGTGGAACGACGATCTCGTGGAACTGAGCGATGACGTGTCGCTGGAGGAGTGTCTGCGCCAGTCGCGCTCGGCCGGCTTCACCGGCATGGAGATGGGCCGCCGCTTCCCCAACGATCCGAAGGTGATGCTGCCGATCCTGAAAGAGGCGGACGTCACGCTGTGCGGCGGCTGGTTCTCCGGCACGCTGGTTGATGAGGAGATGGCCAGGAACAAGGACCGCATCCAGCCGATGATCGACCTGTTCAAGGCCGTCAACGCGCCCTGCATCGTTTATGGCGAGGTCGGCCGCTCCATCCAGGGCGACCGTTCGAAGCCGCTTTCCACCAAGCCGAAACTCTCCGGTGACGAGATGAAGGCCTATGGCAGGCGCCTGACCGAATTCGGCGAATGGTGCGCCGAGCAGGGCATGCCGCTTTCCTACCACCATCACATGGCGGCGGTCGTCGAGACCGAGCCGGAGCTCGATGCCTTCATGCGCCATTCCGGCGAGGGCATTCCGCTGCTGCTCGACGCCGGTCATCTCGCCTTTGCCGGCGGCGACGTGCTGCGCGCCATCGACAACCACCACAAGCGCATCAACCACGTCCATGTGAAGGATGTGCGCATGGGCGTGATCGACAAGCTCGACCGCACGAAACAGTCCTTCCTCGATGCCGTGGCGCTCGGCGCCTTCACCGTTCCGGGCGACGGTTCGTTGGATTTCGGCGCCATCGTGCAGCGGTTTGCCGACCATGGCTATGAAGGCTGGTTCGTGGTCGAGGCCGAGCAGGACCCGAAGGCAAATCCACCGCTCAGGATGGCGCAGGTCGGCTACAAGGAACTGATGCGGGTGATGACGGCCGCCGGTTACACGGTCGAGACGCAGGGTTTTCCGGCCTGAACGGTGGATTAGTCAGGGCGCTCGGTCTATCTGATGCGCTTTGGCTAAATCCGGGGATTGGCGCGATGAAAGACTATGAGCACCCGTTCTTCCGGCCGCTGTGGCGGCGCATCGCCGTGGTGGCTGTCTGCCTGGCCTGGTCGGTGATCGAGTTCGCTTCCGGCACGCCTTTCTGGGGCGTCATCGCGCTCGGCTTCGCCGGCTATGCCGTCTGGCAGTTCTTCTATCTCTACAAGCCGGCTGAAGAGGCCAAGCCTCCGGCCGAACCGAAGGAATGATTGAGGAGACAAAAATGTCCAAACTGCTCGTCAAGGCCGACAAGGGCCACGGCCGCGTCGCCCACGTCACGCCGCAAAGCGCCGGCTGGACCTATGTCGGCTTTGACCTTCATCGGCTCAAGTCCGGCGAGGCGGCTTCGGGTGAAACGGCCGACCGCGAGGTCTGCCTGGTCTTCGTCTCCGGCAAGGGCAAGGCGTCCGCCGCCGGCAAGGATCTCGGCCTGCTCGGCGAGCGCATGTCGCCCTTCGAGGGCAAGCCCTGGTCGGTCTATGTGCCGGAGGGATCCAACTGGTCGGTGACCGCCGACACCGAGCTGGAACTCGCCGTCTGCTCGGCGCCCGGACTGGGCGGCGGCCTGCCGGCCCGCGTCATCGCTCCGCGGGATCTCGGCCAGGAAGTGCGCGGCAAGGGCACCAACACGCGCTACGTCACCAACATCCTGCCCGAAGGCAAGCCGGCCGACTCGCTGCTGGTGGTCGAGGTCATCACGCCGGGCGGTCACACCTCCAGCTATCCGCCGCACAAGCATGACCAGGACAATCTCCCCGCGGAGTCCTATCTCGAGGAAACCTACTACCATCGCCTCAACCCGCCGCAGGGCTTTGCCTTCCAGCGCGTCTATACCGACGCCGGCAGGAATGGCGAGCGCGAGCTGGACGAGGCGATGGCGATCGAGGACGGCGATGTGGTGCTGGTGCCGAAGGGCTACCACCCATGCGCCGCCTGCCATGGCTACGATCTCTACTATCTCAATGTCATGGCCGGGCCGAAGCGCACCTGGAAGTTTCACAACGCGCCCGAGCACGAATGGCTGATGAAGGCCTGACTGAGCATTTTGCAGCCAAGCGGAATCGCTTCCGGTTCGCGGTCGGTTGAAGCCATTGGTCCAGCACGGAAAAATCGTCGGCTAAGGACCTACCTGGCCGATTTGCAATCGAAAACCATCGTAAGCTTCGTCAATCCGTCATGGAAATCACCTATGGCAACGGGTCTGACGAGGACTTCTTATGCGCTACGCCATCTATTTCACCCCAAGCCAGGACGAGCCGCTGGCGCGGATCGCCGCCAATTGGCTGGGACGCGACCCGTTCGGCGCCGCCACTCGGCCGGTCGAGGCCGTGGGTGAGCTGTCGGCGGCCGAAGTTGCCTTCCACACCGCTTCGGCGCGCCGTTACGGTTTCCATGCCACGCTGAAGGCGCCATTCCGGCTGGCCGGGAACGAGACTGAGGCTTCTCTGCGCGCCGCGCTCGACAGCTTTGTCGAAGGGACCCAGCCGGTCATCATCCCGCGCCTGGTCGTCGGCCAGATCGACGGCTTCTTCGCGCTGGTGCCGGAAGCGCCAGTGCCGGCGCTCAACCGCTTCGCCGGCGATGTCGTGCTCGCCTTCGACCGCTTCCGCGCGCCGCTGACCGAGGCCGAGATCGAGCGCCGCAGCCCCGATTCGCTGAAGCCGGACGAGTTCCGCAACCTGTGCCAATGGGGCTACCCTTACGTCTTCGAGACCTTCCGCTTTCATATGACGCTGTCCGGCCGCGTCGCGTCACAGGAAAGCCCTCGTCTGCGCGCAGCAATCGACAGCCTGTTCACGGAAGTGCTGCTGCGGCCGGTGTTGGTCGATGCGCTGACGCTGTTCGTCGAAACCGAACCGGGCGCCCCGTTCATGGTGCTGTCCCACCACGCGCTGGGACGCCGCTCGGCCCGGAAAACTGCCTGAGGCAAAAACTGCTTGAGACCAAACTGCCTGATTACCAAGGACTGCCTGAAATGACCGCCGAGACCGTTCTCACCAATGCCCGCATCGTGCTTGCCGACGAGATCGTCGAGGGCTCGCTGGTGCTGCGCGACGGCCTGATCGCCGCCATCGATCCGGGTGCTGCCCGCGCCGGCGAGGACATGGGCGGCGACTACATCATTCCCGGCCTGGTCGAGCTGCACACCGACCACCTCGAAGGCCATTACGCGCCGCGCCCGAAGGTGCGCTGGAATCCGATCGCCGCCGTGCTTGCTCATGACGCGCAAGTGGCGACCGCCGGCATCACCACCGTGCTCGATGCCTTGCGTGTCGGCATGGACGAGGACGCCGACGTCACATCCGCCGACATTCGCAAGCTTGCCGACGCCATCGAGGACAGCGTCGAGCAGGAGCGGCTCAGGGCCGACCACTTCATCCATCTGCGCTGCGAGGTGTCGGCGCCGGACTGCCTGAAGGCCTTCGCCAATTTCGAGACCGACGAGCGGGTGAAGCTGGCGTCGCTGATGGACCATGCGCCAGGACAGCGCCAGTTCGTCAATCTCGAAACCTATGCCTATTACTACCAGCGCAAGCTGAAGCTCTCCGATCGCGACTTCCGGAAGTTCTGCGAAAAGCGCATGGCGGAATCGGCCATGAATTCCGGTCCGAACCGCGTCTTCCTCTCCGCCGCCTGCCACGAGCGCGGCATCGTGCTCGCCAGCCATGACGACGCCACCGCCGGCCACGTCGAGGAAGCGATCGAGCAAGGCGTGCGCGTCGCCGAGTTCCCGACTACGGAGGAGGCGGCCCGGGCCTCGAAGGCGGCCGGCCTCGGCGTGCTGATGGGGGCGCCCAACGTCATGCGCGGCGCCTCGCATTCCGGCAACGTCTCGGCCCGTACGCTGGCCGGCGATGGCCTGCTCGACATATTGTCGTCCGACTACATCCCCTTCAGCCTGATCCAGTCGGCCTTCTTCCTCGGCGACGTGGTCGAGGGAATCTCGCTGCCGCAGGCGGTTGCCATGGTCTCGAGGAACCCGGCGGAGGCGGTCGGGCTCGACGATCGCGGCGTCATCGAGCCGGGCCGGCGCGCCGATCTGGTGCGCGTGCGCGTCGACGATCATGTGCCGGTCGTGCGCACCGTCTGGCGGCAGGGGCGCCGGGTAGCATGATGGTCTCGGCCTTGCTCGAACGCGAACTGTCGGCCGAGAGGTTCCCGATCCGCAACGGCGTCTTCGTCGCCGTGGTCGGTCCGAGCGGCGCCGGCAAGGACACGGTGATAGGCTATGCGAAGGCCCGCTTCGCCGAAGAGACCCGGCTGGAATTCGTGCGCCGTGTCATCACCCGTCCGAGCGATGCGGCGAGCGAGGACCACGACACGCTGGCCGACGCCGCCTTCGCCGAGGCTGAAGCCGACGGCGCTTTCGCCCTGTGTTGGGATGCCCACGGCCTGCGCTACGGCCTGCCCGCCGATGTCGACTGGGCGGTCGCCAACGGCCATGTCGCGGTCGCCAACGTCTCGCGGTCTGTTATTCCGGCGCTGCGCGAGCGTTACGCCAATCTGGCGGTGGTCGAGATCACCGCGGCGCCGGAAATCCTCGCCGAGCGGCTGGCGGCGCGCGGCCGTGAATCGCGCGGCGAGGTGCTGGCGCGCCTGGCGCGCAGCGCCAGCATCGCGCTCTCCGGACCGGACGTCACCTCGATCGACAACAGCGGCGCCAAGGACATCGCCGGCGAGCGCTTCGCCGAGGTGCTGCGCAAGGCGATGGCGTTTTCGGATCTGTCCAGCATGATCTGAGGTGAATTGATTCAGGTGATGCCGGCTTGCATGTGGGAGGTTGAGCCGAGACTTGTTGATGTCGGCGCCGCCCTTCATTGCCCTGCCGGGCATTTCTCCCCGTATAGTGACGGGGAGAAGGTGGCGGTGTCCGAACCCGATAGATAGGTAACAGAATGGACCGATTGCATAGGTGACAGTTTTCTCCCTCGCCGGAGGACCCGGCGATGGTTTGGCGAGAGACTGGCATCATGGACGAGCGGCTTCGTTTTGTAGTGGATTGCCT
>NZ_RZOT01000392.1:0-5748 GCF_003999085.1 Mesorhizobium sp. M4A.F.Ca.ET.090.04.2.1 | reverse complement strand
TTCGTATTCCCGGCGGCCCGGTCATCTTCAACCCCGGCAGCATTGGTTGCCCGGCCTATGATGATGACACGCCGCCGGCGCATGTCTCCGAGCAGGGCACCCCGCATGCGCGCTACGGCATCGTCGAACTCGGCGAGCACGGCCGCCCCGACCGCTTCGAGGCCATCGCCGTCGACTACGACCATGAGGCCGCGGCCAGACAGGCCGAACAGGCGGGACGGCCGGAATGGGCGCACGCGCTCAGAACCGGATTCATGCAAGGCTGAGCTTGCTCATGCAAGGCTGAGCTAGCTCATGCCGGGCTGAGCTTGCTCATGCCGGCCTGAGCCAGCTCGGAATTTTTCAGGGGTGACATGGCGCTGCCTCGTCTTCTATAAAACCGCCTCGGCAGGCGGCGGCGCCATAGCGCCAGCCTGCCAGATGGAACCTATCGGCCATGGCCAGGTGATGAGGCGCACGAATACGCCAGGAACGATGCTGGTCGCGTTGGCCGCCGCCCTTTTGCTGGCGACGGCCCTGCCGGCGAGAGCCGAGGATCCGTCCACCACCATCGTCTCCATCGTCACTGGCCTCGCGCCGGACGATCTCCTCAACATCCGCGTCACCGCGTCGGCGACCGGCAGGGTGCAAGGACGCCTGCCCGGCGGCGCCAGTGTGAAGAATTTCGGTTGCAACGAGGTCAACGGCAATCCCTGGTGCAAGGTCGAGGAGGTCGACAACCCGCAAGTGAAGGGATGGGCGCCGGCGCGCTATCTGACCCCCGGCAATCCGGCCACCGTGGACGATATGCCGACCGAGGACCCGTCGCCGGCCGCTGGGACGACGGACGCGCCCGCTGCTCCCGCGCCACCGCCCGACCTGACGGCGCGCTTCGGCGAGGTAGATCAGGGCGCGCCGAAATCCGCCGCCGCGATCGGCAGGACGGCGATGGAAGATGCCTATGGCCTTGCCTTCGCGGCAAGCGAAAACCCCTCGACCGGGGAAATCCCCGGCGAGACCGCGACCGTGGCGCGGCTCGAGCCGCCGCAGGCGCCAGACGATGCCGGGACCGGCATTCCCTGCGCCCGCTATGTGGGCCAGCCGATGACCCTCTGCAAGGCAAGGATCGAGCACAAGGGCGCGGACAAGGCCGATGTCACCGTGACCTGGCCCGATGGCGGAACGCGCCTCATCTCCTTCTACGGCGGGCTGCCGGCTGGCTCGGATTCGCCGGACGAATTCCGCTTCACCCGCGAGGGCAGCCTCAACATGATCCGTGTCGGCGTTTCCGAGCGCTTCGAGATCACGGACCAGCTTGCGCTGGGGAATTAGGGATTAGGCAGCAGGCAGTAGGGAATGGGCACCAGTCGCCTGAACCTTCCCTACCCCCACTGTCCAATCCCTGCTGCCTAACCCCTACTGCCTAATCCCGCATTTTCGGGGTTACATCCGGCAAAACTCTTCCCTATAAGGCCCTCCTAGCCTGATACCAGAATCGCAAGCACAACCGGCCGGGTCCTCCCGTCCCGGCTTTTCGTGCAAGCCGCCCGCCGAACGGAACCCGTAGACCATGCCAAGACGCACCGACATCAAGTCGATCCTGATCATCGGGGCCGGCCCCATCGTCATCGGCCAGGCCTGCGAGTTCGATTATTCCGGCACCCAGGCCTGCAAGGCGCTGAAGGAAGAGGGGTTCCGCGTCATCCTTGTCAACTCCAACCCGGCCACCATCATGACCGACCCGGAGCTGGCCGACGCCACCTATATCGAGCCGATCACGCCGGAAGTGGTGGCCAAGATCATCGCCAAGGAGCGGCCGGACGCGCTGCTGCCGACCATGGGCGGCCAGACGGCGCTAAACACCGCCTTGTCGCTGCGCCGCATGGGCGTGCTCGAGCGCTATCAAGTCGAGATGATCGGCGCCGACGCGCACGCCATCGACAAGGCCGAGGACCGGGCGCTGTTCCGCCAGGCGATGAGCAAGATCGGGCTTGAGACGCCGCGCTCGATGCTGGCCAACGCCACCGACGTCAAGAATGCCGACCGCAAGACGCACGAAGCCGAGCGCGCGGCGCTGAAGGCCGAGAACCCCGACAATCTCGATGCCGCGCTCGATGCGCTGGAAACCCGCTGGAACCTCGGCGAAGGCGACCGCAAGCAGCGCTACATCAGCCATGGCATGGCGATCGCCGCTCAGGCGCTCGACCATGTCGGCCTGCCGGCCATCATCCGCCCCTCCTTTACCATGGGCGGCACCGGCGGCGGCATCGCCTACAACCGCGCCGAATTCTACGACATCGTCCAGTCCGGCCTCGACGCCTCGCCGACCACCGAAGTGCTGATCGAGGAGAGCGTGCTCGGCTGGAAGGAATACGAGATGGAGGTCGTCCGCGACCGGGCGGACAATTGCATCATCGTCTGCTCGATCGAGAACATCGACCCGATGGGCGTGCACACGGGCGACTCGATCACCGTCGCGCCGGCGTTGACCTTGACCGACAAGGAATACCAGATGATGCGCAACGCATCGATTGCGGTGCTGCGCGAGATCGGCGTCGAGACCGGCGGCTCCAACGTGCAGTTCGCCGTCAATCCGGCCGATGGCCGCCTGGTGGTGATCGAGATGAACCCGCGCGTCTCGCGCTCGTCGGCTCTGGCCTCCAAGGCGACCGGTTTCCCGATCGCCAAGATCGCGGCAAAACTCGCCGTCGGCTACACCCTGGACGAATTGGAGAACGACATCACCGGCGGCGCGACGCCGGCCTCGTTCGAGCCGTCGATCGACTACGTGGTGACCAAGATCCCGCGCTTCGCCTTCGAAAAGTTCCCCGGCGCCGAGCCGGTGCTTACCACCGCCATGAAGTCGGTCGGCGAGGTTATGGCCATCGGCCGCACCTTCCAGGAGTCCTTGCAGAAGGCGCTGCGCGGGCTGGAGACCGGCCTGACGGGTCTCGACGAAATCGAGATCCCCGGCCTTGGCCATGGCACCGCGCCTGCCAGCCACGTCGACGACCGCAACGCCATTCGCGCAGCACTCGGCACGCCGACACCCGACCGGCTACGCATGGTGGCGCAGGCGATCCGCATGGGCACCTCGCTGGAAGACGTGCACGCCATGTGCAAGATCGATCCTTGGTTCCTCGAGCAGATCGCCGGCATCATCGCCATGGAAGAACGCGTGCGCGAGCACGGCCTGCCGCAGGATGCCGCCAATCTGCGGATGCTTAAGGCGATGGGCTTTTCGGACGCCCGCCTCGCATCGCTGACCAAGACCGACGCCGAAGTCGTTCAGAAGACGCGCGAAAAGCTCGACGTGCATCCGGTCTACAAGCGCATCGACACTTGCGCCGCCGAGTTCGCCTCGCCCACCGCCTACATGTACTCGACCTATGAGGTTCCGTTCGCAGGCAGCCTCGCCAACGAGGCCAAGGTGTCGGCGCGCAAAAAGGTCGTCATCCTCGGCGGCGGCCCGAACCGCATCGGCCAGGGCATCGAGTTCGACTATTGCTGCTGCCACGCGGCGTTTGCGCTACGCGACGCCGGCTACGAGGCGATCATGGTCAACTGCAACCCGGAGACCGTCTCTACCGACTACGACACCTCCGACCGGCTCTATTTCGACCCGCTGACGGCGGAGGACGTGCTGGAGATCCTGCGCGCCGAGCAGGCGTCCGGCGAACTGGTCGGCGTCATCGTCCAGTTCGGCGGCCAGACGCCGCTCAAGCTCGCCGACGCGCTGGAGAAGGCCGGCATCCCGATCCTCGGCACCTCGCCCGACATGATCGACCTCGCCGAGGACCGCGACCGTTTCCAGAAGCTGCTGCACAAGCTCGGCCTGACCCAGCCGAAGAACGGCATCGCCTATTCGGTCGAGCAGGCCCGCCTCGTCGCCGGCGAGCTCGGCTTTCCGCTGGTGGTGCGCCCGTCCTATGTGCTCGGCGGCCGCGCCATGCAGATCATCCATGACGAGGGGATGCTGCAGACCTACCTGCTCGACACCGTGCCCGGCCTGGTGCCGGAGGACATCAAGCAGAAATACCCCAACGACAAGACCGGCCAGATCAACACGCTGCTGGGCAAGAACCCGCTTCTGTTCGATACCTATCTGACCGGCGCCATCGAGGTCGACGTCGACTGCCTCTGCGACGGCAAGGCGACCTTCGTCTCCGGCATCCTGGAGCATATCGAGGAGGCCGGCATCCATTCCGGCGACTCGGCCTGCTCGCTGCCGGTGCACGCGCTGCCTTCGGACCTTGTCGACGAGTTGGAGCGGCAGACGGCCGCCTTGGCTCGCGCGCTCAATGTCGGCGGCCTGATGAACGTGCAATACGCGATCCAGGACGGCACGGTCTATGTGCTGGAGGTCAACCCCCGCGCCTCGCGCACCGTGCCCTTCGTCGCCAAGACGATCGGCAGGCCGATCGCCAAGATCGCGGCCCGCATCATGGCCGGTGAGACGCTGGAAGACGCCTTCGCCCATTACGGCCCGATGCCCGATCCGCGCAACCCCGGCCACATCGCCGTCAAGGAAGCCGTCTTCCCCTTCGCCCGCTTCCCCGGCGTCGACATCCTGCTCGGGCCGGAAATGCGCTCGACCGGCGAGGTGATGGGCCTCGACCGCGACTTCGCGCTCGCCTTCGCCAAGAGCCAGCTCGGCGCCAATGTCGACCTGCCGCGCTCCGGCACGCTGTTCGTCTCGGTGCGCGACGAGGACAAGAAGGGCATCCTGCCCGCCGTCAAGCGCCTCGCCGGCCAGGGTTTCAAGGTGCTCGCCACCTCCGGCACCGCCCGCTTCCTCGCCGAGAACGGCGTGGTCGCCGAAAAGATCAACAAGGTGCTCGAAGGCCGCCCGCACATCGAGGACGCCATCCGCAACCGCCAGGTCCAGATCGTCTTCAACACCACCGACGGCCAGAAGGCGGTGTCGGACTCTAAGTCACTGCGACGTGCCACGCTGATGCAGAAGGTGCCGTACTACACGACGCTGTCGGGCGCTGCTGCGGTCGCCGAGGCGATCGCGGCGCTGCGGGCCGGGAGCCTGGAGGTCACGCCGCTGCAGGAGTATTTTGGATGACAGTCATCCGCTTTCAACGCCCGCAAGTTCGATCAGGGACAACTCTCCCTTCACCCCACCGCCACACACTCGATCTCGATATCAAACTCCATCGGCCATGACGCTACCGGCACGAAGGTGCGCGACGGCGGGTTTTCGGGGAAGTGCTCTGCATAGACGCGGTTGATGGCGTTGTAGAAGCCGGCATTGGCGGCGTAGATGCGCACCATCTGCACCTTGTCCAGCGAGCTGCCCGCCGCATCCAGGCAATGCTTCATCGCCCTCAGCGACGCCTCGGCCTGCACCTCGATGTCGCCCTTGACCAGCTTGCCCGTCGCAACATCGAGCGGCGGCATGCCGGAGACGAAGACCAGCCCCGCCCCCCTGGTCACCAGCGACAGCGGCACGCCGAGCGCGCGCACAGCCGCCGACAGCACCGGCACTTCGACGATTTCCTTGGCCATGACAATCCTCCCTTGTCTGGGAGTGAGCTTATCGCCGCATCGGAGAAAAGCCAGCGGCGGCCTTCTCCCCTTGTGGAAGGGAAGAGGCTAGCCCTGCCCCGGATACGGCCTCCCATCCTTGTGCAAAAACCGTCCATCCGAGCTCGGGCTCATCATGTCGATGTCGGAGCAGGTTATGACATCCTCCGGATTGCGCGAACCAACTTCCAGATAGCGCGCGGTGGCCGAAGAGCGGTTGATCATGTGGTGCCC
>NZ_RZOT01000391.1:0-5784 GCF_003999085.1 Mesorhizobium sp. M4A.F.Ca.ET.090.04.2.1 | reverse complement strand
CTCGACCTACGGCAAGGTGGAAGGCGCCAGCTTGCTCGACTGGCCGATCACGCTGGCCGAGATGGAACCCTACTACACCAAGGCCGAAGCCAAGATGGGCGTCACCGGCACCAATGACTGGCCAAGACTGCCGGGCAACAACAACTTCAAGGTGCTGAAGGCCGGCGCCGACAAGCTCGGCTACAAGGAATGCCACACCGGCAACATGGCCATCAACTCGGTCCAGCGCGACGACCGCAACTCCTGCCAGCAGACAGGCTTCTGCTTCCAGGGCTGCGAGTGGGGCGCCAAATGGTCGACGCTTTACACCGAGATCCCCAAGGGTGAGGCGACTGGCCATCTCGAGGTGCGGCCGAATTCGATGGCGATCAAGATCAACCACGACGCCAGCGGAAAGGTGACCGGCGTCGTCTATGCCGACAAGGACGGCAAGCTGCAGGAGCAGAAGGCGCGCATCGTCGCCGTCGCCGGCAACTCGATCGAGAGCCCGCGGCTGCTGCTCAACTCGCAATCGGCCAAGTTCCCGCACGGGCTCGCCAATTCCTCGGGGCAGGTGGGCAGGAACTATATGCGCCACACAACCGGCTCGGTCTACGCCATCTTCGACAAGCCGGTGCACATGTATCGCGGCACCACCATGGCCGGCATCATCCGCGACGAGGCGCGCCACGACCCTTCGCGCGGTTTCGTCGGTGGCTATGAGATGGAGACGCTGTCGCTCGGCCTGCCATTCATGGCGGCCTTCCTCAACCCGGGCGGCTGGGGCCGCTCCTTCACCACGGCGCTCGACCACTACGACCACATGGCGGGCCTGTGGATCGTCGGCGAGGACATGCCGCGGCCGGAAAACCGCATCACGCTGCACAAGGACGAAAAGGACGAGCACGGCATGCCGATCGCCGACGTCCATTTCGACGATCACGCCAACGACACGGCGATGCGCGATCATGCCTACAAGCAGGGTCAGGCGCTGTACGCGGCGGTTGGCGCGACGCGGACCTTCCCGACGCCGCCCTATCCCTCGACCCACAATCTCGGCACCAACCGGATGAGCGAGAAGGCGGTCGACGGCGTCGTCAACAAGCATGGCCAGGCGCACGACATCAAAAACCTGTTCGTGTCCGACGGCAGCCAGTTCACCACCGGCGGCGCCGAGAACCCGACGCTGACCATCGTCTCGCTCGCCATCCGTCAGGCCGATTACATTGCCGGACAGATGTCGGCGAAGAGCATCTGAACACGCCCTCCCGGCAGCCTGCGCGGAGCTTTCCCGGCTCCGCGCTTTTTTGCGAAAGGGTAGATTATCCCCTGGTGCAGGTTGAGGCGGTGAAAGCTCCGTCGGGCTGCTTCATGATGATATCGAAGGACGGGCTGTCAGGCCCGTCCAGCGTCGCCTGAGTCATGGAGACGGAGTTGCCGCCGCTGGTGTAACCGCCCAGTGGACCCAGCCAGTTGATCTCGCCATTGGCATTCATCTGATAGTTGTAGCCTTGCGGCGCGGTGCCGAAAGTGACCGGGCCGCTATAGACATTGCCCTTGATGGTGATGTCGCCGAGGTTGAGGAAGGCGCCGAGCAGGTAGACCTCGCAATGGTAGATCCCGTCGGGCATCTTGCCGTCGGTGAAGTCGGCGCGGGCGGCTCCGGTTGCGGCAAGCAATAGCAAGATGCTGAAAATGCTGGAGATACGGGAGGTCATGGCATCGCTCGGTTCGAAGCTGACCTTGCCCTATTTCCCCGCTGCACCGCAACCTGCCGCGTGCCGCAATTCGACGCGGCAGGCTCAAAAAATGGGCATGGATCCCATTTGGGCAAAATATAGGCAGCATTGCGCGATTTTGCCTCATTTGAACGATCCGGACTTCGTTACATGTTGGGCAGCTAATATCGTAACTCACTGATAAGGCTCGGATATCCGGCTGTCTTGCCCGCTTTTCCTGGATTGGCATGGTGGTTGCATAGCTCTGTTGCGACGCAAAACAACCAGAATGGGAGTGTGCAATATGAGGGGTAACTTCTCGACAATAACAAAAATGTTTTCGGCTGGCGTGCTCGCCGCCGGTCTGCTGACGGCGCCTGCAAAGGCGGCCGACGACACGATCAAGGTCGGCATCCTCCATTCGCTGTCGGGGACCATGGCGATTTCGGAGACGACGCTGAAGGACGTCATGCTGATGCTGATCGAGGAGCAGAACGCCAAGGGCGGCCTGCTCGGCAAGAAGCTCGAGGCCGTCGTCGTCGATCCGGCGTCCAACTGGCCGCTGTTCGCCGAAAAGGCGCGCGAGCTGATCTCCAAGGACAAGGTCGCGGCCGTGTTCGGCTGCTGGACCTCGGTGTCGCGCAAGTCGGTGCTGCCGGTGTTCTCGGAACTCGACAACATCCTGTTCTATCCGGTCCAGTATGAGGGCGAGGAGAGCGAGCGCAACGTCTTCTACACCGGTGCCGCTCCAAACCAGCAGGCCATCCCGGCCGTCGACTACCTGATGAGCGAGGACGGCGGCTCGGTGAAGCGCTGGGTGCTTGAAGGCACCGACTACGTCTATCCGCGCACCACCAACAAAATCCTCGAAGCTTATCTGAAGGCGAAGGGCGTGCCGGCCGAGGACATCATGGTCAACTACACGCCGTTCGGCTTCTCCGACTGGCAGACCGAGGTCTCGGCGATCAAGAAGTTCGGCTCGGCCGGCAAGAAGACGGCCGTCGTCTCGACCGTCAACGGCGACGCCAACGTTCCCTTCTACAAGGAGCTCGGCAACCAGGGCATCAAGGCCGAGGACATCCCGGTCATGGCCTTCTCGGTCGGCGAGGAAGAGCTGGCCGGCCTCGACACCGGTCCGCTGGTCGGCCATCTCGCCGCCTGGAACTATTTCGAGAGCGTCGATACGCCCGAGAACAAGAAGTTCATCGACGACTGGCACAAGTTCATCAAGAACGACAAGCGCACCACCAACGACCCGATGGAAGCCCACTATATCGGCTTCAATATGTGGGTGAAGGCGGTCGAGAAGGCCGGCACCACCGATCCGGACAAGGTCATCGACGCTATGGTCGGCGTCTCGGTGCCGAACCTGACCGGCGGCTATTCGACCATGATGCCGAACCATCACATCACCAAGCCGGTGCTGATCGGCGAGATCCAGGCCGACGGCCAGTTCGAGACCGTCTCGCAGACGCCGGGCCTGGTGATGGGCGACGAATGGTCCGACTTCCTGCCTGACTCCAAGGACCTGATCTCGGATTGGCGCGCGCCTCTGTCCTGCGGCAACTTCAACGTTGCCACTGGCAAGTGCGGCGGCAAGGGAACCAACTGATCCTCCCGGGTCTGATCGGTCGTGGTTCTCTCCACGGCCAGGACCGCGAAGCGTCCGGGCGAACTCCTCCTCCAGTCCGCCCGGACGCGCAATTCCAGCCCCAGACGAGTATCTGAACGGATGATCCTGTTGCGCGCTCTCGGCCTCACGCTGTTGTTTCTGATGGCAAGTTTGTTGCCGTCGAACGCCGAAGCCGACCTGCGCGCCATCATCGCCAAATTCGCCACCGGCACCAGCTTCTCGGCCACCGAGGCCGTGGTGCGCGAGCTTGCCGCCACCGGCGACCCTGCGGTCGAGCTGCCGCTTTCGGCGCTCGCCGACGGCAATCTCTACATCCGCAAGGCCGACTCCCAGGTCTTCGTCGGCAAGGACGCCGGCGACGGCATCGACCTGCTCGATCCTCTGAGCGGCGAGAAATCAGCCACTGCCGCCAAGGCCGATCTCACCAAGATCAAGGTCAACAACGGCTTGCGCCGCATCATCCGCGACGCGCTCGGCACGCTGACGCTGCGCGCCAAGGACCCGGCCGTGCGGATTGCAGCCGCCGCGACCATGTTCAAGACGCCGGACGCGGCGAACATCGAACCGCTCGATGCCGCCATCACCGCCGAGACGGAGCCGGCCGTCATGGCGCTGTTCGATCAGGCCCGCGCGGCATCGGTTCTGGTTTCGGACAAACCCGAGGCCGACAAGCTTGCCGCGATCTCGGTGATTGCCGCGCGCGGCGACCGCGACGCGCTATCGCTGCTCACCTCGGTCGAGGCGAGTTCCGGAGGCGCGGTCAAGGGCGCGGCCTCGTCCGCGATCGGCGCCATCAATTCAACGCTGGCGCTGTGGGATGCAGGCCAGAACATCTGGTACGGCATTTCTCTGGGTTCGGTGCTGCTGCTCGCGGCCATCGGCCTTGCCATCACCTTCGGCGTCATGGGCGTCATCAACATGGCACATGGCGAGATGGTCATGCTCGGCGCCTACACCACCTTCGTCGTCCAGCAGGTGATCCGCACGTCCTTTCCGGAACTGTTCGACTGGTCGCTGGTCATCGCGCTGCCGCTCGCTTTCCTGGTCGCAGCGCTCGTCGGCCTCGCCATCGAGCGCGGCGTCATCCGCCTCCTCTATGGCCGGCCGCTGGAAACGCTTCTGGCCACCTGGGGCATCTCGCTGGTTTTGCAGCAGGCCGTGCGCACCATCTTCGGGCCGACCAACCAGGAGGTCGGCAATCCATCCTGGATGTCGGGCTCGTTCGACGTCGGCCAACTGGCCATCACCTGGAACAGGCTGTGGATCCTGGTCTTCGCGCTCCTGGTGTTTGGCGTGCTGCTCTACGTCATGAAGCACACACCCTGGGGCCTGCGCATGCGCGCCGTCACCGCCAACCGCCGCATGGCCGCTTCCATGGGCATCAGGACGCCCTGGGTCGACGCGCTGACCTTCGCGCTCGGCTCCGGCATTGCCGGCATCGCCGGTGTCGCGCTCAGCCAGATCGACAACGTCTCGCCCAATCTCGGACGCGGCTACATCATCGACAGCTTCATGGTCGTCGTCTTCGGCGGTGTCGGCAATCTGTGGGGTACGCTGGTCGGCGCCTTTTCGCTCGGCATCGTCAACAAGTTCCTCGAACCTTATGCCGGCGCCGTGCTCGGCAAGATCGTCGTGCTGGTGCTGATCATCCTGTTCATCCAGAAGCGTCCGCGCGGCCTGTTCGCGCTGAAGGGCCGGGCGGTGGAAGCATGATCACGCAACGCTTCTTCGGCGCCGATCGCCGCATCGCCAGCACCGTTCTCATCCTGTTCGCGGCGGCGATCATCGTGCCGCTGCTCAATCTCGCGGTGTCGCCGTCGAGCGCGTTCTACATTCCGCCTTACATCGTAGCGCTGGTTGGCAAATATCTCTGCTATGCGCTGCTCGCGCTCGCGCTCGACCTCGTCTGGGGCTATTGCGGCATCCTCTCGCTCGGTCACGGCGCCTTCTTCGCGCTCGGCGGCTATGCGATGGGCATGTACCTGATGCGCCAGATCGGCTCGCGCGGCGTCTACGGCAATCCTATCCTGCCGGACTTCATGGTGTTCCTGAACTACAAGGAACTGCCGTGGTTCTGGTACGGTTTCGACCATTTCTGGTTCGCAGCAACGATGGTGCTGGCCGCGCCAGGCCTGCTCGCCTTCGTTTTCGGCTGGTTCGCCTTCCACAGCCGCGTCACCGGCGTCTATCTGTCGATCATCACCCAGGCGATGACCTATGCGCTGCTGCTCGCCTTCTTCCGCAACGACATGGGTTTCGGCGGCAACAACGGCCTGACCGACTTCAAGGACATTCTCGGATTCAACGTGCAGGCCGACGCAACGCGCTCGGCGCTGTTCGCGGCCAGTGCCGTGACCCTGGCGCTTGCCGTTCTCCTGACCTCGGCGATCGTGCGCTCGAAGTACGGCAAGCTCCTGATGGCGGTGCGCGATGCCGAAAGCCGCACCCGCTTCC
>NZ_RZOT01000390.1:0-5794 GCF_003999085.1 Mesorhizobium sp. M4A.F.Ca.ET.090.04.2.1 | reverse complement strand
GCGGCTTCGTCTATGTCTCGCAGGCACTGGTTGGTGAAGCTGTCGCGGCCGCCCAAACCGAGGATGGTCAATGGGCTCTTTCCTTCCATGCACACCAGCTCGGCATCATCGACACAAGGCGTATGACAAATAGGGGGAGAACTGTTACCTATGTATCCGGTTCAAACTGTTACCCATCTATCGGCTGGACACTGGCCGCGGCCCAGGCACGCTTCCTGCGACGCGGGTGATTGGCGAAAATCCGCGTGACGACGTCCTTCTCCCCGTTCACGGGGAGAAGATGGCGGCAGCCAGATGAGGGGCAGCGCCAACGTTCGAAGCTCCCCTGCACGAAATCTGCAAATCATTGCTGAAAATCTCAGGCGGCCCGCCCCGCTATCTCCTCGCCTGCTTGCGAGACAGGCGACATGCAGACACACGAAAGTCCCCGTTGGTCCCTGCCCTACCGGCTGCGCAGCGATGGCTGGTGGCTCGCCGCGAAAGCGCGGCCGACCGCGACGCTGTTGCCCTTCGTCCTTAGATCGCCGCCGCGCCATGCGCCGGCCAAAGCGAGGAAAACCCGGTCATGACAGATCTTCTCGCGCCGGCGCCGAGCTATTGCCAGCGCTTCGGCGTCGCCGTCCTGCTGGTCGCGCTGGCGGACTTTTTCTTCTATGGCCAGCCGGCCGGCATCACGTGGTTCCTGTTCGGCATCGTGCTCGCCGCCGCGATCGTGGCCCTCAATTCCCTGTCTCTCAATTCCATGAACCTTAACGATCGCTGGCTCTGGGTCAGGCCTGCCGCCCTGCTCGCGGCGCTGCTGCCGCTGGTCGAGAATGTCAGTCCGCTGTCGGTCTCGATCGCGCTCGTGGCGCTCTCGGCGTTCGCGCTTTCGCTGACCGGGCGGCTGCGCGCCGGCCTCGCCCGCATCGCCAGGCAGCTTTCGGCCTTCTTCATCGCCGCGCCGTTCCGCTTGGTGGGCGACTTCGTGCGCTGGCGCAAGGCGGCGCGGCGCCATGGCGGGCGGCGCATCCGGCTGGCGGCGATCGCCGTCTGGGTGATGCCGCTCGGCCTCGGTCTCGTCTTCCTCGCTCTGTTCGGCGCCGCCAATCCGGTCATCGAATACTGGTTCTCGCTGATCGACCTTTTTGCACTCCTCAACCTGATCCAGCTGCCGCGGCTGGTCTTCTGGCTGGCCGTGCTCGCTGGCATCTGGGCCTTCCTGCGGCCGCGCCTGCCGCGCTTCTTCCGCCGTTTGCCGCGCAAGTCGCGGATCGTCCGCACGGAACCGCCGGCTCAGGCAAGAACGACCATCGAGGACGTCCTCTTCGGCAAGGCGGCGATCCTGCGCGCGCTGCTCGTCTTCAACCTTCTGTTCGCGCTGCAGACCGCGCTCGACGCCACCTATCTGTGGGGCGGGGTGGCGCTGCCGGACGGGCTGACCTACGCCGCCTATGCGCATCGCGGCGCCTATCCGCTGATCGTCACCGCGCTGCTTGCCGCCGGCTTCGTGCTCGCAGCGCTGAGGCCCGGCAGCGAGACGTCGGAGGACCCGCTGATCCGCCGGCTGGTCTATGCCTGGGTGGCGCAGAACATCATGCTGGTCATCTCCTCGATGCTGAGGCTCGATCTCTATATCGGCATCTACGCGCTGACCTATCTGCGCATTGCCGCCTTCGTCTGGATGGGGCTGGTGGCGGCAGGGCTGGCGCTGATCATCGCCCGCATCGCGCTTGGAAAATCCAGCGAATGGCTGCTCTCCGCCAATCTTCTGACGTTATCGGCGACGCTTTATGTGTGCTGCTACGTCAACTTCGCCGCGCTGATCGCCAACTACAATGTCGACCATTCCTACGAAATGAACGGCCCCGGCACCAGCCTCGACCTTTTCTACACGAGGTCTCTCGGCCCCGCCGCGTTGCCGGCACTCGACCGCTTTTTTGACCATCAGAAGAAGGTGTTCCTCGCCGACAAACGCGATCCGGCTGACGCCTTCACCGAGGCCCGCTTTCGCGACGAGCAGAAAAACTGGCGCGCCTGGAGCTTTCGCGACTGGCGGCTTTTGCGCGCACTCGACAAAAGAGGTCCGCTCGTGGTTCCTCCCGGGTATCAACCCGCGATGCCGGACCTCTGATCGATGCCGCACAACATCCTCGTCGCCGACGACGATCCGCATATCCGCGAGATCATCTGCTTCGCGCTGGAAAAGGCCGGCATGAGGACGCAAGGCGTCGCCGATGGTGCCGCCGCCCTGCAGGCGATCGAGCGGCGCGCGCCCGACCTCGTCGTGCTCGACATCGGCATGCCGGAGATGGACGGGCTGGAGGTGTGCCGCAGGCTGAGGCAGCGATCCGACGTGCCGGTGCTGTTTTTGTCGGCGCGCGACGAGGAGATCGACCGCATCCTCGGGCTGGAAATGGGCGGCGACGACTATGTGACGAAGCCGTTCAGCCCGCGCGAGCTGGTCGCCCGCGTCAACGTCATCCTGCGCCGCGCCCGCCCGGCGTCGGCCGAGGCCGAAGAACGGCAGTTCTCGCATGGCGGGCTGGTGCTCATGCCGGCGAGCCACGGCGCCAGCTTCGACGGCAAGCCGCTGGCGCTGACGGGCATCGAGTTCGCGATCCTGAAAGGGTTCCTCGCCCGCCCCACGCATGTGCTTGCCCGCGAGGCGGTGATGGCCAATGCCTATGCCGCCAACATCCATGTCTCGGAACGCACCGTCGACAGCCATATCCGCAACATCCGCGCCAAGCTGGCGGCGGCCGGCTGCACCGATGCGATCGAGACCGTGCACGGCGTCGGCTTCCGGCTCGGCCGATGCGGCCATTGAACTCGCGGAAATGGATCGGGGACAAATGGCGGCCGCGGCTGGCCACTGTGGTGGTCGCCATCCTGATCGTGGTGATGGCGCTGCCGCTGGTCGGCCTGTTCTTCTTTCGCCTCTATGAGAACCAGCTGATCCGCCAGACCGAGGCGGAGCTGATCGCGCAAGGCGCGGTGCTCGCCGCCATCTATGCCGAGGATGTGCGCCAGGCCGGGATTGCGCCCGAGAAACTTGGCGCGCCGGTCTCGGCCGATCCGGCAAGGGACAACAACTATCCCTACGACCCGATCGAGCCGCGCCTCGACCTTGCCTCCGACGATGTCATGCCGACGCGCCCTGCGGCTGTTCCCGCCATTCCCGATGCGGCCTTCGCGGCGATCGGCGCGCGGCTCTCCGGCATTCTCGACGAAACGCAGAAGACGACGCTGGCCGGCTTCCGGCTGCTCGATCCCCGGGGCGTGGTCATCGCCGGGCGCGAGGAGGTCGGGCAGTCGCTGGCCGGCGTCGAGGAGGTGCGCGCCGCACTTGCCGGCCGCTATGGCGGCGCGCTCCGGCTCAGGATCCCCGACCAGCCGGCGCCGCCGCTCTATTCGGTTAGCCGAGGCACCAGGGTGCGCGTCTTCGTCGCCCTGCCGGTCGAGGTCGAAGGCCGGGTCGCCGGCGTGGTCTATCTGTCGCGGACGCCGAACAACATCGTCAAGCACCTCTACGGCGAGCGCGGCAAGGTGACCCTGGCGGCGATCGCGATTGTCGGCGGCACGCTGCTGATCGGGCTGGTCTTCCTGCGCACGGTGAGCCGGCCGATCTACGGGCTGATCGAGCGCACCAAGCGCATCGCCGCCGGCGATCGTGAAGCGATAAAGCCGCTCGACCATCACGGCACGCGCGAGATGGCCGAGCTTTCCGCCGCCTTCCTCGACATGGCCGAAAAGCTGCAGGCGCGCTCCGACAGCATCCAGACCTTCGCCACCCATGTCTCGCACGAGCTCAAATCACCGCTGACGGCGATTCAGGGGGCGGCGGAATTGCTGCGCGATTCCGGCGATGCCATGGACGAGGCCGAGCGGAAGCGGTTTTCCGACAATATCGTCACCGATGCCGGGCGACTCAATCTGCTGGTCCGCCGCCTGCTCGAGTTGGCGCGCGCCGAAAACCTAGCGCCCAGCGGCGAAAGCACGTCGCTCGAGGCGGCATTGGCGCTGCTGCCGGCGGACAACCGGCTCACGGTCCGCGTCGAGGCCGGCGGCGGGGTCGGCCTGAGTATCTCGGCCGAGAACGCGGCGATCGTGCTAGCCAATCTCATCGACAATTCGGCGCGGCATGGCGCGAGCCTGGTTTCAATCTCTGCCACGAACGCGACCGAGCGGGCGACCGTCTTGGTCAGCGATGACGGCGCCGGCATTTCGCCGAGCAACCGCGGCAAGGTGTTTGAGCCGTTCTTCACCACGCGGCGCGAGACCGGCGGCACCGGCATGGGCCTCGGCATCGTGCTGGCCCTCCTGAAAGCGCATGATGGCACGATCAGGCTGGTTGACAGCGAGCGCGGCACGCGCTTCGAGATCAGCCTGCCGGCGGCGTGAAGGATGCCGCAGGCTGGATCGGAGGAAGAAGTGCGCTACGACATCGTCATCATCGGCGGGGCCATCGTCGGATCCTCGGTCGCCTACTATCTGCGCGAGGAGGGATTTTCCGGCTCGATCGCGCTGGTCGAGCGCGATCCGCAATTTTCCCATGCGGCGACGACGCTGTCGCTGGCCTCGATCCGTCAACAATTCTCGATCCCGGAAAACATCCGCCTGTCGCAGTTCACGCTAAAACTGTTCCGGCGGCTGCAGGAAACTTTTGGCGCCGAGGCCGATATCGGCTTTCGCGAGGGCGGCTATCTGATCCTTGCCGGCGACAACGGGCTGCCGATCCTCAAAGCCAATCACGAAGCGCAGATCGCCGAGGGCGCCGACATCGTGCTGGAGGACCCCGAGCAACTGACGCACCGCTTCCCCTGGCTGTCGGCCGAGGGAATTTCCGCCGGCGCCTATGGCCGCACCGGCGAGGGCTGGTTCGACGCGCATGCGCTGCTGATGCTGTTCCGCAAGGCGCTGCGCGACAAGAAGATCGATTTCATCACCGCCGACGTCACCGGCATCGCGCGCGAGGGCAACCGCGTGACCGGCGTGAGTCTCGACAATGGCGAAAAACTCGAAGCCGGTATCGTCGTCAACGCCGCCGGCCCGAATGCTGGCAAGGTGGCGGCCTTTGCCGGACTCGCGCTGCCGGTCGAGCCGCGCAAGCGCAACGTCTTCGTCTTCGAGGCGCGCGAGAAATATGCCGACATGCCGCTGCTGGTCGATCCCAGCGGCATCTATGTGCGGCCGGAAGGCTCGGTCTACCTCACCGGCGGCGCCGAACCAGAGGAAGGCGACCATGCTCCCGATCCCGCGGATTTCGACGTCAACTGGCCTCTGTTCGAGGAGGTGATCTGGCCGGCGCTCGCCACCCGCATCCCGGCCTTCGAGGCGATCAAGCCGACGCGCGCCTGGGTCGGCCACTACGACTACAACACGCTCGACCAGAACGCGGTGATCGGGCCGCATCCGGAGGTCGAGAACTTCCTGTTCGCCAACGGCTTTTCCGGCCACGGCCTCCAGCAGGCGCCGGCGGTCGGCAAGGCGCTCTCCGAGCTGATCGTGCATGGCGGCTACCGAACGGTGGATTGCACGGCGTTCGGGTACAGCCGGGTGGCCGAGGGGCGGGCGTCCCGGGAGCTGAATGTGATTTGAAGGGGAGGCGCTAGGCCGCTGCCTGCCTGCCCTCGCCAAAATACCGCTGCAGCCAGCCCAGCGCCCGCGCCCAGCCATCGGCATGTTCGGCCGCGGCTTCGGCGAACCCTTCGAAACCACCGTGGCAGATGGTGAGCCGGGTGCCGGCGGACGTCGGCTCCAGCAGATAGGCCACCCTCGTTTCGTGGCGGCCGAGGGTCGGATGGTTCCAGTC
>NZ_RZOT01000038.1:0-18415 GCF_003999085.1 Mesorhizobium sp. M4A.F.Ca.ET.090.04.2.1 | reverse complement strand
GAGGAGACACGTGCTGCGGTAGACAAGGCCTATGTTGCGCAGTCGGGATGGGCCGCGTTGACTGCCCGAGAGCGTAGCGACGTTCTTTGGCGATGGCATCAGCTGATCATCGACCATGCAGGCGATCTCGCCGCGATTCTGACTGCGGAAATGGGCAAGCCGCTTGCCGAAGCCATGTCAGAGGTATCGCATGCGGCGGCGTATCTGCAATGGTATGCCGAGGAGGCCAATCGCGTCTATGGCGAGACGATCTCGGCACCCTCGACAGACCGCCGAATGCTAGTGATCAAGCAGCCCATCGGCGTTGTTGGCACGATCACGCCATGGAATTTCCCGGCCTCCATGGTGGCGCGCAAAATCTCGCCGGCCTTGGCTGCGGGCTGCACGATCGTGCTCAAGCCCGCTGAACAGACGCCGCTCGTGGCTGGCGCAATGTTCGCCCTTGCCCATCAGGCCGGCTTTCCCGATGGCGTGGTCAACCTGATCTATGCGTCCGAAGGTGATCGCGTCGGCCGTGAACTCTGCACCAATTCCAAGATCCGCAAGATCAGCTTCACCGGTTCGACCGAGGTCGGGCGGCTGCTGATGCGTCAGTGCTCTGACCAGATCAAGAAGGTTAGCCTTGAGCTCGGCGGCAACGCACCTTTCATCATCTTCGATGATGCCGACATCGACGCTGCTGTTGACGGTGCGATCCAGGCGAAGTTTCGCAATGCCGGCCAGACCTGCGTTTCGGCGAACCGTATTTACGTCCAATCGAGCGTTCACGATGAGTTCGTCAAGAAATTCGTGGAGAAAGTCCGGCACTTGTCGGTTGGCGACGGATTCGATGCCGGAGTGGACATCGGACCGCTCATCGACAGGCATGCTCTGGCCAAGATAGAGTCTCACATCGCAGATGCCATTGCGAAAGGCGGCACAATACGATGCGGGGGCCAACGTATCGGCAAGAATGGCACGTTTTTCAAACCCACGGTCCTCACCGAGATTTCCAGCGTCATGGCAGTCGCGCAAGAGGAGACATTCGGGCCGCTGGCGCCGATCATTCGCTTCAACGATGCGGATCAGGTCGTGCGCGAGGCCAATGACACGATTTACGGCCTCGCCGCATACTTCTATGCCTCCAACATGAAGCGGGTCTGGCGTGTGGCAGAGGCTCTGGAATATGGCATGGTTGGCATAAACACGGGACGCATGTCCTCGGAGGCGGCACCGTTTGGCGGCATGAAGCAATCCGGCATCGGGCGGGAGGGTTCCCGCCATGGCCTCGAGGACTATCTGGAAATGAAATATCTCTGCATGGGCGGGATTTGAAACCTGCTGCACTGTCTCTCCGCCCACCGGCCGCCCACCGGGGGCGGCCTGCGGTCAATGCCGCCACCTAATTTGAAGTTCCAAACGCCGTTGACCTGAAACACGGATGCCCGGCAGGAGACTGAGCTCGCTGCCGGGCCGGACATGCCTTGGGAGGGCATAAGTCAGCGCTCCTAGGGCCGATGGGGCCACTCAGTTCGTGCGCCTTTTGCCGATTGCGTTGCATGTGCCGTGCCAAGCCAAAAAGCATTGATAAACCGCCGATGGATCAGCTTTTGCCCTGTTGCGCACTCTACATTGTGGGATATGCGACAATGCCCAAGCGGTTGGATCGTCGTGTTGCAGATCCCCAGACGGGTCATGATTGCTATTCTTAGGACAGTGCGCAGCAAGCGCTACCCGCTGTACTACAGGCACACCATTTCCATAATCAAGCGGTGAGTGCGATGTCTGACCGAGCTGTCGGTCCAGGGGACAGTGTGAGGTCTCAAATCCCTCCATATTGTTGCACCCGCCGGTCCAACAGGACTGCAGGTCCGGACTCAAAGGATCTTGGCTGCTATGGCGACATTGCGGTGCACGCCGCTTTCCGACCACTGATGTGGGTTCAGGTCGAGGCCGGCCCTAATGAACCACCGCCTTGGCAACTTCACCGATGTCATTGTGGCGTCGGCCGACGCCTGACCAGAGCGTACCCGCAAGGCGCCATGCAGATCTGTCGGCGGGCGAACTGTTGGTGACGGGTCAGCTGCGAGCGAACGTTCATCCACTGACGCACAGCGCGGACTGTCGCATTTCAAATTAGGAAATCTCTGTAGCCACCATTCATGAGCGCGCGGCCACGCGAGACGGCCCGACGGATGCGGTCGCGCAGATGATCGCGAGGATCCGCCCAGTCGGCATGGACGCGCCGTTGACCGATGAGAACTTCGGCGAGCTCGCGATGTGGTGCTCCGGCGAGCGAACCGTCGAGCGCACGAAGAACGAAGGACAAACGGACGCCGCGCTTTTCCGGCGCAAACAAGCGGGGGGGCAAATGTTGCCCTAGACTGAGAGCATTGAGGCACTCCAGTCCCCTCAGTCGATGCTTTAAAAGCACCGCGGGCCAGATGGCTTGCGTATGCAGGCAAACAGGGTGGAGGATATTCGCGCCCGAGACGGCGAGCTGCAGCGCGTGGTCCGCATTGCGAAGAAGAACATGCTGGCTCTTGTCGGGCGCCTGCAGGACGGTTGCACGACAGGGCAATGCCGAGAGTTCGAACGGCGGTGTCGGCGACGAGGCAGGCAACCGTTCCGCAATGAGCGGCAGCACATGGACGCACCAGAGCGGACACCAGAATACGACCGAAGCGCGGCCACAAGACTCCGCGAAACAGAACACCCCAGCGTGACAGGTCGCCGGCCGACGCGACCATATCGAGAAAGGGTCGGAGAGACCAAGTCTTGCAATGCTGGCGCGCAGCGGTCAGATCGCGCTGGAACGCCGGGTTGCGGCGTAAGAACTCCCAAGCCCACTCCCGCAGCGTCAGGCCAGCGGTGTAGTCGTATGATCTTTCATCCCGCCAATCGGCCTGATCCGCGCCAGTCAGGAGATTCATGACTGACACCCCCTGCCCGCGCCTGCGTGCGTCGAAACATTATGCCACTTCGCAAAGCACCGGCGAAGGCAGCAGACGTCGAAGGCACCTTTTTGTTGAAGCGTGCGGCATTGGCACTGGCGACGACACAAGATGTGCCCAAATTGCCACCAGACCGTCGAACGGGCACAGCGACGGCCAGCGCGACCTGAGCACGCCAAGGGAATTGATTCCTTAACGGTCATCGGCTCCTGCGTCGCGATCCAGACGTCCCTTGAAGGCGCAGTAGCGCGGCAGTGGATCGCACGCTGCTTGTCGGCAAGTTGTCGTAGCGGCGGCGCCATAGGCACGGTCATCGGAGGGTCTCCTGCGGCAAGTTTTCGCCATTGGAGGCCAATCTGCCCGCTATGGCAGCCTGTGCAGTTGCACAGGTGAAGCGGACCAATCAGGGGGGAGCTATGGCGGAAACTGGGTGATGACGGTTTGAGGAGAGCGGCGTATCGAGGCGGGTGATGAAGCCTGCCAGAACCTCTCAAGGAGAGCGATACGCCATGAACGAGACTGTCAACATTGTTCGCCTTCGTCAGCCCGACGAAATCGGTGATACCCTGACGGATGTACTTCGCAGCGGCGCGCGCAAATTGCTTGCGCAGGCGATCGAGATGGAAGCCGAGGCGTATGCTAAGGCGGTCGACTGCCTGACGAAGGATCAGAATGCGTCGCTGGCGTTCTACGATTTCCCCGCCGAACACTGGGATCATCTGCGAAGGTCCAATCCCATCGAAAGCGTCTTTGCGACCGTTCGCCACCGCACGGTGCGTACCAAGGGCTCGCTATCCTCGACAACCGCCCAGATGATGGTCTTCAAGCTGGTCATGGCCGCGGCCAGGACGTGGCGACGATTGAAAGGACAAAATCAGTTGCCGAAACTCATCGCAGGTGCCAGGTTCCTGGACGGAATCGAGGTCATCGAAACGAAGCCGCAGAGCGCCGCTTGATCAGCCTCGTCACCCAAATTCCAGCATAGCTCCATCGGAACTGCCAGCCTTCCTTGCCGATCAGGCGCAGATCAGCGCTGACGATACCGAGGACGGCGACGGCGATCACCTCCAGGCCGCCAAGTAACGACCCTCAAAACACCGCCCTGGGCCGGCCGTCCCATCGGGCCTTTCTGTTTCTGGACAAAGAGCAAACATATGTCCGCAAGCGACATTTACGAGAATGCCCCACTCGGGAAGCTGATCAACTATGGTGATCGTGCCCCCAAACCGCTCGCCCGACAGGACCGTCTCATGAACGCCCTTCCCGCACGAGCCGCCGGCATTCCGGCTGGCTTCCTCGATCAGACCGCGTCCAACCGGACCAGCCGCGCCACCCGGATTCTGCATGCCGCCGACCATATCACGCCCTTTCTCGAACGGGGTCGGCCGATCGGCGCGAATGCAAGGGAGCGGGCTTTGCAAAGACCGGCAAGGCAGAATGGGATTCCTGGGGAACTGGTCGAGGCCAGCCTGAACCGGTATCTTGTGCCTGCCCTCGGGAGTCGCTCTATCCACCATGTGACCGACACCGACATTGCTAACATCACCAATAAGATCGTCGCCGGGGGTCACCCGCAAGCGGCTAACACGGCCTTCTGGTATATGCGGGCATTTTCAACTGGTGTCGCAAACCGCCGCAACGGCTCATCGCGGTTTCCCCGCGAGGAATTGGAAAATCCGGCCCCGATCGTCAAGCGCAAGCGAGTGGTGAACGATGCCGAACTGGCGGCTATATGGACGGGCTGTGAGCCCGAACCGGGCGATATCGGCTATTCGTTCGGCTCCATCGTCAAGCTGCTCATGCTGACCGGACAGAGGCGTACGGAAGTTGCCGCGATGCGTTGGTCTGAACTCAACCTTGAAGCCGGAACATGGGACCTATCGGCGGACCGCACGAAGAACGAAGAGCCTACGCTTATTCCGCTGTCCACACTGGCGGTGTCGGTCCCCCAGTCGGTACCGAAGACCAATGACACATTTGTTTTCCCTGCGAGGGGCAACGGCTTTGGAGAACTGGACCCTTCACGATCTGCGCAGGACGCTCGCGACAAATCTCGGCAGGCGGCAGGTATTGCCACACGTCATCGAGCACATACTGAATCACAAGGCAGCGTCCCTGACAGACATAGGCGAAATCCACAATCTCTATACCTACGTCAAGGAGAAGCGCGAGGTGTTGCAGATGTGGTCAAATCACATCGAATGGCTGATCAAGCAGGCTTCGGAAATGGACGCTCTGGCGGCGTAGCTGCTGGCATGGGCGGAAGATGCGGCGCAACAATCATCAGAGCCTCATCGAATTGGAGATCATGCTTGACCAGCAAATGCGCGGCCAATGCTTCGATGGCCGACCTGTGATCGAGTACTAGCCGGGCCGTGCGATCTTCGATCCGCCCCCAATCGGGGCGGCGCGGCATCAGGAACCGCAACTCACCATAGATTCGCTTGGCATCCGCGTAGTCGCTGCTCCCCTCATTCTCGTCGGACGCATTCATCGCCATATCGAACGGGTCCAGATAGCCTTCGAATGCGGATTCTGCAAAAGGACCTGCCAGACACGTAACTATCTCCCGGATCGCACAATCGCGTTCCAAATATCGATCCATATCGTCCTCGAAAATCGGCTTTCGCTTCGAGGTGAATCCTTGCGCTGAATAAAACCCGCGCCTTCGACAACACCACGGTAATCTCCGTCACCGGGGTCGGGGTAAATACTAACACTTGAGAAAGCAGGGAGTTTACGGTCGTCGTCGAACATCTGACGGTTCAAAACGATGGCGGCCACCGCGTGCCCGGCTTCGTGGTGCGCCACAAACGGGAGATATTGGGAGGCTACATTCATGCGGTGCGGCTCTCAGGTCTAGTTTGCTTTTGCGCATAGGACCGCAATCGTCGTGCCAACTGGGAAAATCGTTTCGGACAATGCGATCGCTCCGATAGCGTTGTGTCTCCTGTCTGACATTGTTGGGAAGTCGACACGCGCCCGTCGCAATGCGGTCGACCTTCCGCGCGAGTTGGGTGACCCGTGAAGGCGGCCGACCAGGACGATGTTGCGCTGATCGGCGACGAAGGCGCCGCCGGGCGAGATCGCGCATCAGGGGTTCGGTGACCGGCGTGTCGGCGAAGTCGAAGTCGTCGATGTCCTTGGCCAGCGGCAACTTGGCGACGGCGAACTGGTATTTGATGGAGCGGGCCTGCTTCTCCGATATCTCGGCTTGCAAGAGATCACCGACAATCCTGGGCGGCTCGTGCCGTCGCTTGATGGCGACGCCCATGATCTCGTCATAGGCGCTGCGCATTCCGTAGAGCTTCAGCGCCCCCATCAGTTCCAGAACCTCGGTGCGTTTCCGTTTGTCCTCCTGAGACTGTCATAGCTGGCGCAGTCGGCGACCGGCTCGTGAGCTAGGGTCAGCGCCTGGGGAATGGAAAGGATCGTGCCCGGCGCCGGATCGCGGCTGCGGGCCAGGATGTTGAGGATCACCGCCGCCGAACAGACGCCATGCTCGAGCGCTTCCTGGCAGGCGCTCTCGACCGCGCTCAATCCGTCGGTCAGAACGCAGGTGAGGATCGACACCATCTGCCGGTCGCCGTCATCGGCCGCCCCTAGCTTGCGGCGCACCTTCTCCATGGCTGATGGCAGAACCCATTCCCGGAAAGGCGCGCCGTTGCGCAGGCCGTTCGGTTTGCGGGCCATCACCGGCACGTAGTGCCAGGGATCGTAGACGACCTCGTTGCGGCCGAAAGAGCGTGCGTGCTCGCCGACGACCGCGCCATCCTGGCGGATGACGATGCGGTCGGCATAAGCATGGATCTCGACCGGCCGACCGACGGCACTCGACAGCACCGAGTATTTGTTGTTGTCGAAGCGCACCGTGCAGGTTTTCGACACCGACGCGGGAATGCAATGGTAGCCGTCGAAGCGACCGGCATAGGGAATGAAGCTGGCGCGTTCTTCTTCGAGTACGTCCCAGATCGTGCGCTCACCCTGTTCGGGATGCCGACGCGCCTTGGCATTAGGCAACGCATTTGTCGGCCAGCCAGCCGTTGAGATCCTCCAACGTCTTGAAGCGCAGCCTCGGTGTGAAGAAGCGCTCGCGCACCAGCCCGACCTGGTTCTCGACTTGCCCCTTCTCCCAGCCGGCCGCCGGTGTGCAGGCCTCCGGCTCGACAAGGTAATGCCCGCACATCTGCGCAAAGCGGCGGTTGTAGCGGCGATCCCTGCCGATGAAGATCGCGTCCACCGCCGTCTTCATGTTGTCGTAGATGCCGCGCGTGCAGGCGCCACGGAAGAAGGCGAACGCCCGGTCATGCGCGTCGAACACCATCTCCTGCGTCTCGCGCGGATAGGCCCTCACGAAGAACATGCGGCTGTGGCAGAGCCGCATGTGCGCGACCTTCACTGTCACCGTCACGCCGTCGAGCAGGACGATCTCGGTGACTCCAGTCGAACTGGTAGGCCTCGCCAGGTGCAAAACTCAGCGGAATGTAGCCCTCGGCCACGGCGCTGCCGCGATCCGCCGCCCAGCTCTGAGCATGCCGCCACCCCGAACTGTAGCTGCCGTCATAGCCGAGGCCGCGAAGCTCCTCGAAAATACGGATCAGCGTCAGCCGCTCCCGCTGCGGCTTGGCCGCATTCGCCGACAGCAGCCGGTCCAGCGTCTCACGCCAGGCTCCCATGCGGGGATAGGGCTGGTGCTTGCGCTCGTAGCGGAACTCCGTCTCCTCAGAACGCAAGACCTTGCGCACCACCTTGCGCGAGATCTTCAGCTCGCCTTGCTCGACTTCCCCTGGACCAGCGACAGCCGACGTATCTTTGCAATCGTCTCCAAAACCAACATCCAAAACACAAATGCCTCCGATCAAGCCGGAGGCATCTTGATGACCCCATCGTTAAGGGGTCCCGTTTGGACGAAAAGCACCCCTTAAACAGGGTCCTCATTCCACGAAAAATCAATGCACTACCTGACGTCAATCCACAGCATTGGGCCGAAGCATGCCACGGGCTCATGCCGCGGAGAGCGGGAAGATATTCTTGAAAGAAGCGGTCTCCGACATCAATACCGACAGGATCGGCAGCTTTCTCACGTCACTTGAGGTCGAGCGTGGCAGTTGCGACCCGCAATGCAAGGCTGGCGGCGATGCATACCTTGCGCGGTTCCTGATCTCGGAGCACCCCGAATATATGGATACGCTGCAACTGGTGGTGACACTTCCCTTCAAGAGGGCGCGCGGGTGGCACCTGTCGAATATCTCGAAGAGCCCGAAATCAAGAGCGTCCTGGCGCGTATCGACCGCCGCACGCCTTCTGGAGCGGGATTACGCACTGTTCTCGCTGATGTTCAATACGGATGCACGAGTTCAGGAAATCCTGAATCTTCGAATTTGTGACCTTCGTCTGGTATCGCCCTGTCCCGCCGAGCAAAGGGGCTTTCTCAACGACCGCGGCACACCGCTGACCCGGTTCGGTGTTCGATACTTGCTGCGCAAACATGTTGATATGGCTGCGGGGGAAGGAACCACCCTGGCGGAAAAAAGCATCCATCACCGCTCTTTGCGGCACACGACGGCCATCCACCTTGTCAAGGCGGGTGTTGACATAGCCACCATCAGTCAATGGCTAGCCACTCGGGGCTGAACGTAACGTGCGCTACGCCCGGGCCGGTATCGATATGAAGCGGCAAGCGCTCGAACAAGTCTTTCCCCGACGTGATGTCATCGGCAAAAGATCAGACAATCATCGCTATGATGGCGGGATGTTACGCTGCCTGCAGCGCTTGTAGACGCTCAGTTATGTGGAGTTGTATCGTGGGAAGTCGCGCGTCTGTGGTAACCATTCGGCCAGGGCCGCGGTGACTATGATTTCGGGCGACGGTTTTCTGCGCTAGGTTTCGGCGGTGCGTGACCCGCAGCCCTGCGCTCGTCGACGATATGCCGAAGGTTGTCGATGCCGTCTTCGGTGAAGACAACGATAGGTTCGCTTAATTCGGATGCGGGATAGCCGTCGTAGGCGCTCAGGCAACCGTCTTCCGAGAACATCTCGATCGAGCAATCGCGCAAAAAGTCTTCGTCTTCTTCGAGCATCTCGGCCACATATTTGAGGGTGTAAAGAGCGGAGTTGCGATATCTCATCTGACGGCCTCGTTTATTTGTAGGCCCAGATCAGGCAGCCTTATCCGCTGCGGCCGTCAGAAGGCTCCAATTCCACGGGAGCAAGTCCTCGATCTGCGTGATCGGCGTGTCGGCGATGCAGGCGAGGACGTCGGCAAGCCATGCCTGCGGATCGATGCCGTTGAGCTTGGCGGTGTTGATCAGCGTCGCCATGAAGGCGGCCCGATCGGCACCTCGATCGGAGCCTGCAAATAGCCAAGCTTTCCTGCCCAGAGCAAAACCACGCAGCGCGCGTTCGGCCGCGTTGTTGGTGAGGCAAATCCGGCCATCGCCGAGGAAGGTCGTGAATCCTTCCCAGCGCTTCAGCATATAGTCGATTGGCTCGGCGACCGGAGAGCTGCGCGACAGTCTTGCCCGCTCTGCCCGCATCCAGGCCTCAAGTTCGGTGGCGATAAGACGGCTTTCCTGCCGTCGTTGCAGACGTTCGTCGGAGACGAGTCCGTTGATGTCGCGCTCGATACCAAACAGGGCGTCGATGCGTTTGACCGCCTCGAGCGCGATCGGTGAGATCGGCGCGGCGTTCTTGCCACGCTTGGCATTGGCGGCGATGTCGGCAAGTACGAAGAACTTGCGGCGCGCATGCGCCCAGCACAGCGCCTGGGTCAGCGGACTGGGATCGCGGTCCACCTTGAACAGCGGATTGTAACTGCCATAGGCATCGGCCTGCAGAATGCCGGTGAAGTTCCTCAAATGACGCTCGGATGCTCCTGCCGCCGATCGCGCGAAGCATAGTAGAGCGCCGCCGGTGGCGATTGCCCGCCGAACGGCCGGTCATCCCTGACATAGGTCCAGATGCGGCCTGTATCGGTCTTGCCCTTCGCCAGGATCGGCACGGTCGTGTCGTCGGCATGGAGACGATCAGCGGCAAGCACATGCGCCTCGATTAGCGCGTGCACCGGCTTCAGCGCCACGGCACAAGCGCCGACCTGGTCCGCAAGCGTCGACAGGCTGAGGTCGACGCCCTCGCGGGCATAGCGCTCGCTCTGCCGGTTCAGCGGTTGATGCTGGGCGAACTTCTCGAACAGGACCATCGCCAAAAGGTTCGGTCCGGCAAAGCCGCGCGGCGTCACATGGAAGGACGCCGGCGGCTGCGAGATCTTCTCGCATTCACGGCAGGTGAACTTCTCGCGCACGGTCTGGATCACCTTCCACTGGCGCGGGATCACCTCCAGCGTCTCGGTAATGTCCTCGCCAAGCTTGGCCAGCCTGCCCGAGCCGCAGCACGGGCAGTTCCGGGGTGCGGCGATGACCACGCGCTCACGTGGCAGATGGTCGGGAAAGGGCTTGCGCGACGGGCGCTTGCGCTCGAAAGCTCGGACTGTCGATGACCGCGCTGTCAGTTCCGCCGCCAATTCGTCCTGGCTGGCGTCGGCTTCCAACTCCTCAAGTTGCAATTCCATCTGTTGGAGAAGCCTGGCCTTGCGTTCGGAGCGGCTGCCATGGATCTCGCGCTTCAGCTTCTCTATCTCCAGCCTGAGCCGCGCGATCAGCACATCGGAGTGCGAGTTCAAGGCTTGCGCGCGAGCGGCGAGCGCTTGCGCCTCACGGCGGGCCGCACGCTCGGCGAGGATCATCGCGTGCGCACTGGCAAGGTCACCGGGAAGCTGATCGGCCACATCGGTCATGGCGCGATGGAATCATATTCGCTCCCGCCAAGCCAGCGGTTTTGCTCATCCCGCCGAGCTCGGACGCCAGGTTTTTTGCGGCATCCGCCAGTCGATGCCTTCTAGCAAATAGCCGAGCTGCGCGGGCGTGATCACCACCGTGCCATCGGCCGATGGCCAGATGAACCGGCCACGCTCGAGCTTCTTCGTGAACAGGCAGGCACCCTGGCCGTCATGCCAGATCACCTTGATCAAGTCACCCTGCCGCCCGCGGAAACAGAACAGGTAACCGGTGTGCGGATCGCGCTTCAATGTCTCCTGCACCATCAGCGACAGGCCCGGGAAGCCCTTGCGCATATCGGTATAGCCAGTGGCGAGCCACACCTTAACGCCGCTCGGGATCGAGATCATCGCCGCTCCAGCACATCCAGGATCCGGCCGAGCGCCTCGCTATCGATATCACTCTCGACCCGCAGGCGGCGGGCGCCGCCAAGCTCGATCGACACCATGCTGCTCTTCTTGCGCGGTCTGGAGATCGGCGGTGGCTGCGCTGGCGATTGCGGCGCTGGCAGCGCCTCGACGACTTCCACGGCAACGAGTTGCGGCACGGACGGCGCGGAGATCTGGCAGAGTTCCTTGCGCCACCGGAAAAGCTGGCTCACATGAATGCCAGCCGATCGCGCGGTCTCGGAAACACTAGCCCCAGGCTCAAACGTCGCCGCGACCAGCCGCTCCTTATCCTCCCGAGACCAGCGCCGGCGCCGCTCGACCGACGTGATCACTTCAATCTGATGCTTCGTCACAGGGCTACTCCTAGTGCTTGCACTAGGACTTGCAGCCTTCAGCCTACCTCAGCAAGACGGCCGTGACCGCGGGGATACCGTCTGTGGGCTCTTGCGGTGTCAGCTCCACATCTCTCCGCAGTGCACGTTGTCGCTGTCGAAGAGCCGTGTGTTCATGACTTCGTGCTGGCACGGCAAGGATTGTCCATATTGTGGGCGTCTTGCGCTTGCCGAGCTTGTCCGAAATCCAGCGCCGGATCAGGCGTGAACACTGTTGCGTAGTTCGTCAGCCAGAGCGCGGAGAACGTCGGCGCTCCCTTCCAGCGCCGTAAAAGCGTAGGGATTGAGGAACTGTCGGCCCCAGAACAGATTGCGATCTGTGCCGGATAGCGTAGCTTCCTCGCTGACACGCGGCCAATTCTTCGCAATGCATCGGAGCTGGCCTTCAACAATCGCAAGAGCTTCCGGCGCGCTGAGCAGGAAGTGATGCGCGGCTTCAAGGCAGGACGCGATCCGGCTCATGCGGTTATTGCCGCTGATGAGCATGGCCTGGCTGGCCTCCTGGCCACTGCGGGCCTGCGGACAAATATCGTAAGCAGGCGTGAGGGTGAGCTTAGCCCCGTCCCAGAATGCCGCATGGTTGCGGGCATGATCGTCGGTGTTGCCGCAAAGTATGTTGAAGACAATGCGGCTGAACAACTCGCGCAGAGTTTCCGACGGCGCGGTGAATCGGTGGCGAATGATCTCCGCCAAATCCTGGTAGCTGGCGTAACGCGCCATCATCTCATCGAGCGCGAGCATCGTCAGCGCTGAGACCATGGATTTGCGTTGCCAGCCGCCCGTGACCTTGATCCGGTCGAATCGCTCGACGAGCAACACGTCCTTGCCTGCGGCGCGAACAAGCGAGACGGATGCCGCTCTGATGCCGCACAAGGCGGCAAGCCGCATGGCTATGAATTCTCCTTTGACGACGCTGTAAAGGTCGGCAGACGAGGAAAATTTCGCGACATGCTTGATGGCGTCGTCCTCGATCAGCGCCTTTGGCCTTGCGCCGCCGATCGAGCTGCCGTGATGCAGCGCCTGATCTAATTCGGGGGTGAGCGGAATACCTTTTTCTACCCGCTCCGCCGATTGGACAAGCTCTTCGAGAGTGGCATTGGCCAGTGCGCGCGGCTCGTAATTCGTGGGCGAAAACTGAAAATCGAGCGCGCCGATGCGGTCCGAGCCTGATTCCAGCAGGAACGTCAGTTCTGAAATATCGAGCCGCGCGATTTCATCGCCCTTCACACCGAATTTGCGGTTTAGGATAACCCGTCGTCCCCAGGCATCGGGGGCAGCATCGCGGATGCATCCCGGCATGGTTAGGCCAGGAAGCAAAGGCAATTCGCCTGCCTTCAGGGGCAGTTCCGGGAGATAAAGCGGGATCGCGCTGCCCAGTTCACGAAAGCTCCTGCCATAGTTGAAGCTGACGAGTCCGTCATGGGCATATAGCCGCCCGGCGACAACCGGCGCGGTCTCGCCCGGCAGCCAGACCCAGACATAGGCTTCGTCGTACTTGGGGACCTTAGAACTCATCGACGATCTGCTTGCCGGCCTTGTAGACGTGCTTCGGCAGCAGCGCGATGCGATCGTCCATGCGGCCTGTGAGGGCTGTGATGCCCTTGCCGTCCGCATCGAACAGCTTCACACCGACAATGGCAGCAGCTTCGAACATCAGTCCGATTTCGACTTTGGGATCGCCCTTCTCGATGCGCTGCAGGGTGCTGCGTGAAACACCGATTCTCTCGGCTAACTCCTGTGCGGTTAACCGGTGCTGCATCCGGCCCAGCCGGATGGTCTTACCGAAAAGGCCAAGCGCTTCCATCGCGTAGCGCGAATAGGTGCGTTTATGCGTTGCCGTCATTCGGGTCTCCGTGGCCTATCCATGAGCCATATCACCTCATTTCGACCTTTATATAGGTAACGTCGCAGAGCGACTGCCAAAGTCAAGCCTCCGTATCGTATGATCCAAATCCCCCTGATTCGACTTTATATGCAGCAAGAGTTCGCATCACGGCTACGTTCGGAAAGCGAGGTAGAATGCGACGGGAGACGCAAGCGTTACCCATCCGAACAAGGACGGCGAATATTGCCTACGGCTCCTGCACAACCGGCCAGCTCTGCGCGCCTCGGGCGAGGCGGAGATCTGGCGCTGGACCGCGGACAGCCTTGAGATGCCTCGCATGAGTCATTCGATGGGCGGTCCCTGGTGCCGCTACGCCAAGCGCGATGAAGCGTTGCGGTCTTCGTCGCGCGCAACGGCGAAAGCGTGCAGGAGGATGGCTCGGGTCAGGGTGGACAAGCATCTGCGTAACAATTTGCTTTTCGAGGACGGGACGAGTCCAGGTTGGCCGCTGCTCAAGGCGCTGGCTCCGCAGCAGAGCCGAGTGAACTGGAGGGTCTGGTCCGGCGTCGAGGCACGGCGCAAGGCCTGCCGCGACGGGCGCGGATAGTGCTGCTGGCCAGCGAGAGGATGTAGAACAAGGAAATTGCCTTACGCCTTGGTGCAACGCCCAACACAGTGGGCACATTGCGTCGGCGCTTTGCCGAACAGCGGCTCGATAGCCTTTACGATGAACCGCGTCCCGGCGCGCCCGATGAGGAGATTGCCGAGACGATCCGGTTGACGCTGGGAGACGACGCCGCGGGACGCAACCCACTAGCCTGACTCTGCAATCTTGAGGAGCGCCAAGTTTATTCTGGCGTGCGGCGAGCTCAACGCCGAGCCGCTTGGCATCGATGCACGACACGACGTGATGCGGCGGTGTCGCACGGGTTCTCACGGTTTGTGGCTTCGGGATCGCGCGGAAGGCCACGCTTTTCTGGCGGCTCGCGCACCGGTGCCAGACGGCCGTCGGGACCTTAAAATCGACGGGATGACCGGCGGACAACACCTCCACGCCGGCCATACCAGGCCTGGCGGACCGCCCGGACAATCCTGAGATTCTGGCCGACGTCGGCGCCGCTTGGATATCCGCGATTGAATGGATTGCGCGCAGAGGCATTGTGCGTCCTTAATGCACGCATGGTCTTACGTGCTCAGCGTCAGAAATGACTGCGCTTAAAACGTCAGCTTGAAGCCGGCCGACAGGGTCAAGGCATAGAAGTCCATGCCAGCGCTATCCTTGTGGGTTCCTTGTTCGCCGGTCGCGATGCTGTAGGCCGTTTTCTAGCCTTTGTTGCGAAAATATTTGTCGACATTGCCGGCCAGGAAGACGCTGGCGCGGTCGGTCATCTGATAATCGATCTTGGCGCCGGCCGAGATGAACGGCACCGTGAAGAGGTCGTCCTCAAATCGCAGGCCGCGCCCCTCCTCGCGCAGCCAGTGATGGTCAACAGCGCTTGCATCAACGGTGAAGCCGCTGCGGAGCAGACCCGAGAGCGTCAAGTTCCCGAGCGTCGTGGTCGCTTTCGCGCCAAGGAACAGGCCGAAATAGCGCTGTTCGTAATCGATGACCGGTTCGCCGTCCGGGAACTTGCCGCGATCCTCGCGAAAGCCGAAGCGGTCCCCACTCTATATGTACGAACCGCCATAGGCCTTCCACTTCATGTTGGTGTATTTGAAGCCACCATGAAGGTTGATAACCGTGGCATCGTTGATCACGAAGTCTGGGCCTGCTGCCATGTCAAGGTTGATGTAGCGGTCAAGGCGGGTGTCGGGGTGGATTGACTGATCCGACCAATCCTGTCCGGCAATACGCCGTTGGCTGAGATGGTCCAGTTCTTCCAGACCTCGGCCTTTAGCCCGGTGGTCAGAACCGGCGCGCCGGTTTCCCAGATCAATTTGCTGATACGATTGCCCACTTCGTCGTAGAAAAGCTCGTTGCCCTTTAGCCAGGTGTAGCCAACGCCACCAAGAAACACGACGCTCTTGTCGGGCGCTGAATAGGTGGTCGAATGCGCCGCCATGGCGATGGTCGACGATGTGCAGAACGTGCCGAAAGCAAGAATTGCAAATGCTGATGTGCAGCGATTCATGGGGCCTCCTCGGGACCTCCGTTGGTGATCTTTCGTTGAACGACGGCGGCTCACAGCGCCCGTTTGCAGGCGTTGTTTGTCGCGGCGACCATTGCTGGGCATTGGTGCAAAGACGTTGAACTCCGATGCGATGTCCGGGACGGCTTTGGTCATTGCCCTTTGTCTGGTGCGCTGCATAGAACGGCTTGGTCCGCCCACTACCGCGTTGCCGGGCCATATAAGAGATTTGGCCCGACGCGAGAGGCGGCACTCGTGGCCAGAGAACGGGATCGCACCGGCCGCCACGCTGTCAAAATGCCGAAGTTGGTGATCCGGCACGACGCTTAGCTTCTTCTCGCTCTTTGGCGACGAAGCGTTCCAGCGTGTGAATCTTGAGCACACCTGAAATCACTTCGTCGCCGAGAACCAACGCCGGCGTGACGTTGATGTACAGCTCCTTGGCGAGCGCGCAATTGCGCTCGAGGACGTTTTCGATGGCGCGGTCTTCCATGTCCCGCTTGAGCTGCTCAACCTCGAGGCCAACGTGTCGTGCGATAGTCAAGATGTCGAATTCGCTGAGCTGCGCGACCGCTCCGGGAAGTGGGACTTTCAGTAAGCGCCCCGAACCAGCCTATTTCCTTTCACAGCCAACCGCGCCGCTTGAAAAAGAGATACGGAACCACGGCGGAGAGCACCATCAGACCCAGCGCAAAAGGATAGCCCAGAAGCCATTTTAGCTCGGGCATGGCATCGAAGTTCATGCCGTAGATCGAGGCAACCAGCGTCGGCGGCAAAAACACGACGGCAGCGACCGAGAAAATCTTGATGATCTGGTTCTGCTCCAGATTGATGAGACCCAGCGTCGCGTCCAGCAGGAAGTTGATCTTGTTGGACAGGAAGGTCGCATGGTCGCTGAGGAACGTGGCATCGCGCTGGACGAGCTTGATACGTTGCCGGATTTCCTTCTGCAACTTGCGACCGGACGACGCGACTGCCCAGCTGGTCGAGTCACTCGCGCTATGGTAGGCGACGAGCCGCGCGATGCTCACGAGACTCTCCTGAATTTTCGTCAGCAGCTCACCCTTCCGGCCGATTCGCTCGACAAGGGATTGAAGGTTGCGTGTTTTCTTCGAGGCGCTCGGAGACGTGTTGCGAAAAATTTCGCGTGAGAGTGCATCAATCTCGTCGCCGATGCGCTCAAGCGTGTCGGCCGCGCGGTCGATGATCGCTTCGATCAGACCCAGCATCACCAATTCGCCGGACGTGCAGGGAGGGCCGCTAGTACGCTGTGCTTTCGCCGCATAGATCAAGAACGGCTTCGGTTCGGCGTGGCGGACAGTGACGAGCGTCTGGCCCTTGATAACGAAGGTAACCGGCGCTTTGACAGGGTCCTCGCCCTCGATATTCGCGACCGCGGTGATCGTCATGAACTCGGCGCCGTCTTCATGATAAAGACGGTCCGACAACTCGATTTCCGCCATCTCGTCGCGCGTCGGGATATCAATGGCCAGATGCGCCTTAACAAGCTTCACTTCCTCAACAGTCGGGTTGAGGAGGTCGAGCCAGAGAGCACCGAGAGCTTCGGCCTCCGGCAAGCCGTCAATTGCTGTCAGATGGCCGTTCTGGCCCGTGTAGATGCGCAGCATTTATGGCCCCTTCGGCAAGGCAGTATGCCGCCCGCGGAGCCTTTCCGTAACCGGGGCTGAAGCGCTCTACACTGATCTCGGTCATTTTGGCCGCCGGCCGATTGTGCTGGCTTGGCTGGCGATCGCATTTCCGTGCCTGCTGCTTAACAATTTCGGGCAGGGCGCGTTCGTTCTTTCCCGAGGCGGGACGATCTGACATCCATTCTTCGAGATGACCACGGCTGGACGTTGGTGCCGATGGTGGTGATGGCTACGGCGGCAACTGTGATCGCCAGCCAGGTCGTGATTCCGGCGCTTATTCACTTGTGCGACAGGCCGTCCAGCTCAACATGCTTCCGCGCTTCGAAATCCGGCATACATCCGAAATGCAATTCGGGCAGATATACCTGCCGCGCGTCAACCTGCTGCTCGCATGGTCGGTCATGTTGCGGTCATCGGCTTTGGTGAGTCCAGCGCCCTCCCGTCAGCCTATGGCATATCGGTCACGGGCGAAATGGTTGTGACGACAATCCTGCTCCACGTCGTGATGAGGCGTATCTGGAGGTGGACGCTCCTCCCGGCGCTCGCCTTGCGCTCGTCTTCGGGGTGGTCGATGTCGGCTTCTTCTCGGCGAACATCATGAAAGTGCTCGACGGCGGCTGGGTCTCAATCCTTGTCGCCGGCGTGTGGTCGTGATGACTTGGGTTCGCGGAACCCGCCTCCTCTTCGAGAAGTCCCGCAAGAGCGAATTCCCGCTCGATTTGGTTGCCGAGCAGATGACTGCCAAGGTGCCGTCGCGGGAGTGGTTGGAATTGTGAGTTGGCGTAGTCTCCGGGGTGTCAACCTCGAATCATCCGGCCTTGCGGTGCCGGACAGGAGACTACGCCATGACAAGGACTACCATGAAAGCCGAAGCCGTTCATCCGGGGGATGAGGCGACGAGCTATCTTTTCGACAACTGGTTTGATCCGATCGAAGCTGGCCTGCGCGAGCGGGTGCGCGGCTTCATCGAGACGATGCTCGAGACCGAGTTGGAAGCGGTGCTTGCCCGTCCCCGTTATGGCCGGCAGCCGGCGGCGCGCCAGTGATGAGACCACCGGTGTCGCCGGCCACCGCCACGGCAGCCGGACGCGCACGCTGACGGGGACCTTCGGCACCACTGAGATCACGGTTACGCGGGCGCGCCTCGATGTCGACGAGGACAAGACGGTGGAATGGAGGAGCAAGGCTCTGCGCGCCTATCAGCGGCGCACGAAGGCCGCCGACGCACTGATCGCGTCGAGCTACCTGGCGGGCACGAACACGCGA
>NZ_RZOT01000389.1:0-5810 GCF_003999085.1 Mesorhizobium sp. M4A.F.Ca.ET.090.04.2.1 | reverse complement strand
CGCCGGCGAGATCGTCGACCGCATCGCCGCCTTCATCCGCGGCCGGCGCAGGCCGGCGCGGGCGCCTGGCGCCGAGACGCCGGCGGAACAGCCCCCGACACCCGAACCGGTCGGGCAAAAGGCAGCGAGCGAAAGCTGATCTTACGCGCCTACATCATTTTTGCGCGCGCGCTTTAACGCGGGCCTTGCATAGTCGCCGGTGGTGGGTAAGGTCCCGGCGATTTTCGCAGAAAGGGACCCAGCATGGCCGGCTTCAAGACACTGGACGACATCGGCAACATCTCCGGTAAGCGCGTGCTGGTGCGCGTCGACCTCAACGTTCCCGTCGCTGACGGCAAGGTCACAGACGTCACCCGCATCGAGCGCATCGCGCCGACCATCTCCGAATTGTCCAGCAAGGGCGCCAAGGTCATCCTGCTCGCCCATTTCGGCCGGCCCAAGGACGGCCCCACGCCCGAATTCTCGCTCGAGCCGATCGCAAATGCCACGGCGGACGTGCTCGGCCGGCCCGTCGGCTTCGCCGCCGACTGCATCGGCGACACAGCAGGCAGCGCCGTCGCCGCCATGGACAAGGGCGATGTGCTGCTTTTGGAAAACACCCGCTTCTACAAGGCTGAGGAGAAGAACGATCCGGCCTTCACCGAGAAGCTCGCCGCCAATGGCGATATCTTCGTCAATGATGCCTTTTCCGCCGCGCACCGCGCCCACTCCTCGACCGAGGGCCTGGCGCATCTGTTGCCGGCCTTCGCCGGCCGCACCATGCAGGCCGAGCTCGACGCGCTGGAAAAGGGCCTTGGCAATCCTGTCCGTCCGGTCGTCGCCATCGTCGGCGGCGCCAAGGTCTCGACCAAGATCGACCTCCTGATGAACCTGGTGAAGAAGGTCGACGCGCTGGTCATCGGCGGCGGCATGGCCAACACCTTCCTTGCCGCGCGCGGCACCGCGGTCGGCAAGTCGCTCTGCGAGCATGACCTTGCCGCCACCGCCAAGCAGATCATGATCGAGGCGGCCGAGGCCGGCTGCGCCATCATCCTGCCGGCCGATGGCGTGGTGGCGAAAGAGTTCAAGGCTGGCGCCGCCAGCGAGACCGTCGCCATATCGGAGGTGCCGGCCGACGGCATGATCCTCGACGTCGGCGAAAAGACCGTGAAGGCCGTCGCCGACTGGATCGACCGCGCCGCCACGCTGGTCTGGAACGGCCCGCTCGGCGCCTTTGAGATCGAGCCTTTCGATCGCGCCACGGTGGCGGCGGCAAAGCACGCCGCCCAGCGCACCAAGGCCGGCAAGCTGGTCTCGGTGGCCGGCGGCGGCGATACGGTGGCCGCGCTCAACCATGCCGGCGTCGCCGACGACTTCACCTATGTCTCGACCGCTGGTGGCGCCTTCCTGGAATGGATGGAAGGCAAGCCGCTGCCCGGCGTCGAGGTGCTGAAGCGCTGAAGCAATTCCAGGAAAATCGGGCTGCGGTTTTTCCGCCCGTGAAAACGGAGCATTCTTGCAGCCAAGCGGTGACGCCTGGGTTGCACGAATGCGACCAGCCCAATCGACTCGATCAACACTCGGCGAGCCGGCCCGGCGGCGCGACATTCGTTCGATTTCGCGCTTTCCGGCATCATTCCTTTGGCGGTAGAGTTCCGTGAACCGCGGAAAACCGCTGTCAGGAGGAAGCAACAATGAGCGAACGTCTCGAAGACATTGCCGCCGCGATCGTGGCCGACGGCAAGGGCCTGTTGGCCGCCGATGAAAGCTCCGGCACCATCAAGAAGCGCTTCGACGTCATCGGCGTCGAATCGACGGCCGACAGCCGTCGCGACTATCGCGAGATGATGTTCCGCGCCGGGGACGCGATGACGCGCTACATTTCCGGCGTCATCCTCTATGACGAGACCATCCGCCAGAAGGCTGCCGACGGCACGCCGCTGGTCGACATCATCAAGGCGTCCGGCGCCATCCCCGGCATCAAGGTCGATGCCGGCGCCAAACCGCTGGCCGGCTTTCCCGGCGACACCATCACCGAGGGCCTCGACGGCCTGCGCGAACGCCTGGCGGATTACTACAAGCTCGGCGCCCGCTTCGCCAAATGGCGCGCGGTGATCGATATTGACGTCGCCAAGGGTGTGCCGTCGGCGACCTCGATCGGCTCGAACGCGCATGCGCTCGCGCGCTACGCCGCGCTCTGCCAGGAGGCCGGCATCGTGCCGATCGTCGAGCCGGAAGTGCTGATGGACGGCGCCCACGGCATCGACACCTGCTACGAGGTCAGCAAGGCGACGCTGCTCAAGCTCTACAGCGAGCTCTATGCCGCGCGCGTCGTGCTCGAAGGCACCATCCTGAAGCCCAACATGGTCATATCGGGCAAGAAATCGGGCAAGCTGGACAGTCCCGAGATCGTGGCCGAAAAGACAATAAAGCTGTTTCGCGAGACGGTGCCGGCGGCGGTTGCGGGCATTGCCTTCCTCTCCGGCGGCCAATCGGACGAGGAGGCGACCGCCAACCTCAACGCCATCAACGCCATCGGCCAGCATCCGTGGAAGCTCACCTTCTCCTATGGCCGTGCCTTGCAGGCAGCCGCGCAGAAAGCTTGGAGTGGCAAGGCGTCGAACATAGCCGCCGGGCAGGCGGCCTTTATCCATCGCGCCCACATGAACCATCTGGCGGCGCTCGGCAAATGGCAGCCGGCGCTGGAAAGGGCCGCCTGACACGTTTCTTCAGACGCGACGAAAAACCCGGGCTACGCGCCCGGGTTTTGTTTTCGCGGCCGGGCATCCCCACTTCTGGGACTGCGTCGAAAGCGCGCCGGCCATGTCGGATCGCCCCGATGTCGAACGTCCTTGGCAGGAGAGGACAGGAGATAGTCATGCATCGCAATGCCATCGTTTCGCGGGAAGACTGGTTCGAGGCGCACAGAAAGCACCTCGAGCGCGAGAAGGAACTGACTCGGTTTCGTGATTGCGTCGCCGCCGAACGGCGCGAATTGCCCTGGCTGAAGATCCGCAAGGACTACGTCTTTGAGAGCGAGCAAGGCCCGAAACGGCTGGCTGGGCTCTTTGGTGAAAACAGCCAGCTGATCGTCTATCACTTCATGCTGGCGCCCGGTTCGAACCATCGCTGCGAGGGCTGCTCCTTCCTCGCCGACCACATAGACGGCGCCAATCTGCATCTCCAGCATCATGACGTGTCGCTGGTCGTGGTGTCGCGCGCGCCGCTGGCCGAGCTGTTGCCCTACAAGCAGCGCATGGGCTGGCGGTTCGACTGGGTGTCGTCCTATGCGTCCGACTTCAACTTCGACATGCAGGTTTCCTTCACCGACAAGCAGATCGCGGCCGGCGACACCACCTACAATTTCGAAAGGCGCGCCCGCACCTCCAAGGACCTGCCCGGTTCCAGCGTGTTCTACAGGGACGAGGCCGGCGATATCTTCCTCACCTTCACGTCGCGCGCTCGCGGCGGCGATCAGCTGATCGGCGCCTATCACTATCTCGACATGACGCCGAAGGGCCGCAACGAGACCGGCCCCTATGGTGGCCTGATGGACTGGGTGCGGCTGCATGACGAGTACGGGGACGTATCCGAGCCGCCGTCGGCGTGTTGCGACTGAACCGGCGCGGCAAGATCGTTCACCCGCACAACAATATGCGCTAAGGGCATGAGCCATGCAGCGCCTGCTCGCCTTCCTCACCTGGCTCGCCTTTCCCGTCTATGTCTGGCAGGGGCTCGGCGTGCGCCGTCGCACCAGCCGCATGCTGCCGGCGCGGGGTCCGGTCATGCATGAGATGCAGGGCAAGGCGCCGGCGATCACGCTGCTGGTGCTGGGTGATTCCTCCGCCGCCTCGGTCGGCATTGGCCATTCCGAGAACGGACTTGCGGCGCAGCTCGCCATCCTGATTTCCGAACGGACCGGCAGTGCGGTGCGCTGGCGGGCGGCCGGCTTCAATTCGGCGACTTCCGGCCAGGTGCGCGACCATGTCCTGCCCAATTTGTCGGCCGATCCGTGGACGCATATCGTGCTCGCCATCGGCACCAACGACACCAAGAACTTCCACTCGGTGCCACGCTTCAAGAAGGAGTTCGGCGGCCTGCTTTACGCGCTGCGCGCCAAATGGCCGGAGGCGCGCGTGGTGTGGTCGCCGGTGCTGGAGTTCACGCGGGCGCCGGCGATGCCATCCTTGCTTGGCAGGATTCTCGAGATCAGGGCCACCGAGATGAACCGGATGGGCAAGCGCCTCTGCCTGGAGCGCGGCGCGGTTCCTGCGTCGCGGCTGCCGATCCTCGATCCGCAGGCCGGCTTTGCCGTCGACGGATTCCACGCCTCGGAAGCCGGCTACCGCGCCTGGGCGGAGCATCTGCTAGCCCCTGTTCTGGGCGAGCAGCCCTTGGCGTAGCGGCGCCCGATGGGGTGGCGCTTCGGCTCTAGCCCCAGTGCCCCAGCACAGCGGTGATCGAGATCGCCGCCATGGCAAGCAGCGCCAGCTTCCAGAAATCGCTGCGCCGCCTCAGCCCCGGCCAGCCGAGCGGCTTGATCAGCTGGATGAGCATGATGCCAATGACAACGAGCGCCAGGAGCTTCGACATGCCGCCTTTGAGCAGCATCGAAGCCTGCTGTCAAAGCCGGCGTCGCACTTCCGGACCCAAACAGAACCGCGCAAGACGGCCGTTTCCCGGGGTGCCGGCCGGGCTGACCGCAATCTTCTTCGCAGACCTGCCACCCTCCTGACAGACTGCTGTCAGCAGGGGTGTGCGATAGTGTTCTCATCGAAAAGAGGAGACCAGCCATGACCAGCTTCACGGTACTGCGCAGCATCGAGCACTATGTCGGCAAGATCCGCACGATGCGCAACGAGATCCGCACCCAGCGTTTCATGAACAGCTTGCCCGCGGACATCCGCAAGGACATTGGCTGGCCGGATATGTACGGCAACGGCCGCCACCTCGACCATTGAACGATTTTTGCAGGCCGCGCTTGGATGCGGACACTGCCGCGCCCAGATGTAGAAGCGACGGAGCGGAAATACTTCGGGCAATCGAGCGTGAGAAAGTTGATGGTTCGAGCAGGATGTAGGCACCCTATCGTCAGCAGACGTGCTGAACCCTCCTGACAGTATGCTGTCAGGAGGGTCGTGTCATGGTGTGGCAGGAGTAGAGAGTGAACTTCGCATGGTGAAGAGCTGGAACGACAGGCTGAACACGCCGGGCGTCAATGGTATCAAGCCGTCGCCGCGGAGCTTCGCCGACGTCGTCGAAGGCCAGCCGATGCTGGTGCCGACGGCGCGCCAGGTCGATGATTTCATCCGCTCGATCCCCGAAGGCGTCGAGATGGACGTCCGCGCGCTGCGCACCGCGCTGGCCATCGAGAACGGGGCTGAAGTGACATGCCCGGTCGCCATTGGCTATCATCTGCGCACTGTTGCCGAGGCCGCCGGCGAGGATCTCGAGCACGGCATGGCGCTGAGCGAGATCGCGCCGTTCTGGCGGGTGCTGGACGCCAGGACGCCGACAACGAGGAAACTGTCCTTCGGCACGGAGTTCGTCGCCGTGCAGCGCAAGCGCGAAGGGCTGAAGCCATAGTGCATGTCGCCCAAAAGTGGGAACCGGTTTTGGGAACCACGACATGCATAGGAACAACATCGAGGAACCATACGATGCGTCGTGCCGACAGGCTCTTCCAGATCGTGCAGCATTTGCGCGGCGGCCGTCTGGTCACTGCCCAGAAGCTGGGTACGTGGCTCGAGGTTTCCGAGCGCACGATCTATCGCGACATCGCCGACCTGCAGTCGACCGGCGTGCCAATCGACGGCGAGGCGGGCGTCGGC
>NZ_RZOT01000388.1:0-5836 GCF_003999085.1 Mesorhizobium sp. M4A.F.Ca.ET.090.04.2.1 | reverse complement strand
CCGTCGGGTTGGTCGGCGTCGTCATCGTGCTGTGGCCGAAGCTTGGAGCCGTTGGCGGCGGCGTCACCGCTGCGACGCTGACCGCTTCGTTGGTCTCGGTGCTGGCCATGAGCGCCGGCACCGTCTGGCAGAAACGCTTCGCCTCCGGCGGCGACCTGGTGACCGCGACGATGTGGCAATATGTCGGCGGCGCCGCGCTGATGGTGCTCGCCTCGCTCGCCTTCGAGACGCGCACCGTCACCATCAATGGCGAGTTGATCTTCGCCTTGGCCTGGCTGGTGCTGGTACTGTCGATCGGCGCCATCTTCCTGCTGATGGTGATGATCCGCGACGGCGAGATGTCGAAGGTCGCCTCGCTGTTTTACCTCGTACCGGCGGTCACCGCGGTCATCGCGTGGGCGCTGTTCGGCGAGCATCTCAACCTCCTGCAGATCGTCGGCATGGCGATCGCCACGCTCGGCGTCGGGCTGGCGACCGCGCGGCCGGCCAGCCCCGGACGGTCTCAACCGATGCGGGCGCGCGCCTCGAGATAGCGGCTGATTGCGGCATTGAGCTCGCCGCCAAGGATAAAGATCGCCGACACGATGTAGAGGAAGACGACCGCGATCATAATCGAGGCGAGGCCGGCATAGGTCGTCACATAGGACGAGAAATGGTCGAGATAGGTGGCAAAGATGGTCGAGCCGGCCAGCCAGGCCGCCAGCGTGAAGATGATGCCCGGCACGATCGACAGCAAGCGGCGCTTGCCTGCCGGCAGCCAGAAGTGCACCGCGAACAGGCCGATGACGATGACCGTCGAGGCGATGATGTAGCGCCATAGGGTGATCGTGCCCATATAGGGCCTGATCCATTCGAGATGGGCCTCCGCCAACCGCGCCAAGAGCGGAGCGAACACCAGGAGCACGCTGATCGCCAGGAAACAGGCCGTGGCGATCAGCACGAAGATGATGCTCTGGACGCGGCGATAGATGATGCCGCGCGTTTCCGACACCCGATAGGCGCGGTTGAGCGAGGTGCGCAGCGCCTCGATGCCGTTCGAGGCGAAGTAGGCGGCGAGCAGCACGCCGTAGGTCAACAGGTCGGTGCGCCTGACGGTGAGCACGTTCAGCACCTCGCGCGCGATCGGCTTGGCGATCTGCTCCGGCCAGGTGTCGAAGACCAGATGCACGGCGGTGTCGGCGAAGGCCTGCGCGCCGAGGAAGCTCGCCAGCGTCGTCGCGAAGATCAGGAACGGGAACAGCGCCATCAGCGAGGTGATCGCCAGATGGCTGGCCATCGCCCAGCCGTCATCGGTGTTGAAGTGACCGATCGCGTCATAGAGCACGCGGCGCAGGGCGACGATCTTCCGCAACACGTACCGCGTTCCCTTCGATTGTCTCGACGCCGCGAATATGGGAAGGGAATGCGGCAAATGGCAACCCTAGGTCAAACTCCGCCGTGAACGCGCCGCGCACCATCATCGTTACCGGTGCCTCTTCCGGGATTGGCGCCCATTGCGCCCGGGCGCTGAAGGCGGAAGGCTGGCGGGTGTTCGCGACGGCGCGCAAGCCGGCCGACATCGCGGCGCTCGAGGCCGACGGCATCGAGACCTTCTATCTCGACTATCGCGAGCCCGCCTCGATCGAGGCGCTGGTCGCCTCGGTGCTGGAGCGCACAGGCGGACGGCTCGACGCGCTGTTCAACAACGGCGCCCATGCGCAGCCCGGGGCCGTCGAGGACCTGCCGGTTTCGGCGCTCAAAGAGCAGTTCGAGGTCAATCTCTTCGGCTGGCACGATCTCACCCGCCGCATCGTGCCGGTGATGCGCCGCCAGGGCCATGGCCGGCTCGTCCACTGTTCCTCCATCCTCGGGCTGACGCCGGTCCGCTTTCGCGGCGCCTACTCGGCCTCCAAGCACGCGCTGGAAGGGCTGATGCTGTGCCTGCATCAGGAGCTTCTGGGCAGCGGCATCCATGTCTCGCTGATCGAGCCGGGGCCGGTGACGTCGAAGATCGCCTCGAACGGGCTGTTCTGGTTCCTGAAGAACATCGATCATGAGCATTCCGTCCACCGCGCTGACTACGAGGCGCAACTGGCGCGGCTGCGAGCCGGCGGCAGCACCTCGCGGCTGAAGCCCGGACCGGAGGTGGTCCACACCGCGTTGCGCCATGCGCTTCTGTCGCGGCGCCCACGCCCACACTATGTGGTAACAGTGCCGGCCAGGATCGGCGTGATCCTCAAACGCATCCTGCCGGCATCGTTGCTCTACCGCCTGCTCTCCAAACGCGCCTGAACGGAACTGATTGGAAAAAGACTATGGCAACCGTCTTCAATATCCTCGCGGTCCTCGTCATGCTCGCCGTGGTGTTCGTCCTGATCCGTGGTCTGATCAACATGCTGCGCGGCGGCTCCAGCATGACCTCCAACAAGCTGATGCAGGCGCGCGTGCTGTTGCAGTTCATCGCCTTGGTGCTGATCATGCTGGCGGTGTATTTCACCCGCAAGTGACCGGAGAGGCGGCGCGTGGTCAAGCTCAACAAGATTTATACCCGCACCGGCGACGACGGCACCACCGGCCTCGGCACCGGCGAGCGGCGGCTGAAATCCGACCTGCGCATCGACGCCTACGGCACGGTCGACGAGGCCAATGCCTGCATCGGCATGGCCCGCATCCACACCGTTGACAGCCATCCCTCGATCGACGCCATGCTGTCCCGCATCCAGAACGACCTTTTCGATCTCGGCGCCGATCTCGCCGTGCCGGATGACGGCAAGCCGCTCAGCTATGAGCCGTTGCGTATCGTCGCCTCGCAGACCGATCGCGTCGAGAAGGATATCGACCTCCTCAACAAGGAACTGCAGCCGCTCAAATCCTTCGTGCTGAACGGCGGCACGCCGGCGGCGGCCGCACTTCACCTTGCCCGCACGGTGGCGCGGCGGGCCGAGCGGATCATGGTGGCGCTGGCGCAGGACCCCGGCGAGCCGGTCAACCGCGAGGCGATCAAGTACATCAACCGCGTCTCCGACTTTCTGTTCGTCGCCGCCCGTGCGGTCAATGACAATGGAAAGGCCGACGTGTTATGGGTTCCCGGCAAGAACCGCTGACTCCACGTGGAAGCGGAAGGGCCAGGGTCTCATGTTCATCCCGCTATACGACACCAACAGACTGCGTCACATCCACCTGCAATATGTGACGATCGGCCTGATCGTCGCCAACGTCCTCGTCTATTTCGCCACCACGCTCGGCGGCGAGGATTTCACCAACGCGGCGGTGCTCGGCCTCGGCTTCATCCCCTCCGTCGTCCACGACAAGGTCGAGCTTTCGCCCGAATTCGTCGTCATCCCGGAGAGCCTGAGCTACCTGACCTATTCCTTCCTGCACGCCGACATTTTCCACCTCGGCGGCAACATGCTGTTCCTGTGGGTGTTCGGCGACAATGTCGAGGATGCCCTCGGTCATATCCGCTATTTGATCTTCTACCTCGCCTGCGCCATTGCCGGCGCCTTCTTCCAGGGGTTGGTGGCCTGGGATTCGCAGGTGCCGCTGATCGGCGCCTCCGGCGCCATTGCCGGCGTCGTCGCCGCCTATCTGATCCTCTACCCAAGGGTGAAGGTCTGGGTGCTCGCCTTCGCCCGCATTCCCTTGCGCATCCCCGCCTTCATCCCGCTGATCCTGTGGATCGTCTTCCAGATCGTCATGTTCGCCGCCGGCGGCGAGGACCAGGTCTCCTGGGCCTGCCACATCGGCGGCATCATCGCCGGCTCCGTCCTGGTGCTCGTCCTGCGCAACCGCGGCGTGCCGCTGCTGGCCGGCGCGGACGGGGAACCCGAACCTGCGCCAGACGTCGAGCAGGCGCGCGTCCCGGCCGAACCAGCCGCCAGCGCTCCAGCTGCAGCGCAGCCCGCGCCACAGTGGGGTCGAGGAGCCGCTTCAAGCCAGGACTGAACCGATTTGAGTGCGTCGCGGATATTGACGAGCCCGATTCCCGCCACTACGGAAACGCCACCGCAACGGCGGATGAAGTCCAGAATTCCGTCTGGAATGTCGGCTTTCGACAACTCTGACCCGGCGCGCGCTGCTATAGCGCGCCCAAAATCTTGAAAGAGGTGACAGGAAAATGAAGATCCTTGTGCCCGTGAAGCGGGTTGTGGATGCCAATGTTAAGGTGCGGGTCAAGTCGGACGGTTCGGCGGTCGAGCTCGCCAACGTCAAGATGGCAATGAACCCGTTCGACGAGATCGCGGTGGAGGAAGCGATCCGGCTGAAGGAAGCCGGCAAGGCGGAAGAGATCATCGTCGTCTCGATCGGCCCGCAGCAGGCGCAGGAAACGCTGCGCACCGCGCTCGCCATGGGTGCCGACCGCGCTATCCTGGTCAAGACCGACGAGCAGACCGAGCCGCTCGGCGTCGCCAAGGTGCTGAAGGGCGTGGTCGAGGCCGAGCAGCCCGGCCTTGTCATCCTCGGCAAGCAGGCGATCGACGATGACAGCAACCAGACCGGCCAGATGCTGGCGGCGCTGCTGGGCTGGGCTCAGGGCACCTTCGCCTCCAAGGTGGAACTCGCCGGCGATCATGCCAAGGTGACGCGCGAGGTCGATGGCGGCCTGCAGACGGTGGAGCTGAAGATGCCGGCGATCGTCACCGCCGACCTTCGCCTCAACCAGCCGCGCTACGCCTCGCTGCCCAACATCATGAAGGCCAAGAAGAAGCCGCTGGACGAGAAAAGCCCAGCCGACTACGGCGCCGACGTCAAGCCGCGCCTCAAGGTGATCAAGACCGAGGAGCCGGGCGGCCGCAAGGCGGGCGTAAAGGTCAAGAGCGTCGCCGAGCTGGTCGAGAAGCTCAAGAACGAAGCCGGCGTGCTGTAAGCGATCGGGAAAGGAACACGAAAATGGCTATTCTCCTCATCGCCGAACACGACAACGCAACCCTTTCCGACCAGACCGCCAAGGCGCTGTCGGCGGCGCTTCAGATCGGTTCGGACGTGCATGTGCTGGTGGCCGGCAAGGGCGCCAAGGGCGCGGCGGACGCCGCTTCGAAGCTGAAGGGCGTGAACAAGGTGCTGCTCGCCGAGGCCGACGAGCTTGCTGAGCGCCTCGCCGAGCCGACCGCGGCACTGGTTGTGTCGCTGGCTGGCGCCTACGATACCATTATCGCTCCGGCCACCTCGACGGGCAAGAACGTCGCGCCTCGCGTGGCTGCCCTGCTCGACGTCGCGCAGGTGTCCGAGATCATCGAGGTGGTCTCGCCCGACACCTTCAAGCGTCCGATCTATGCCGGCAACGCCATCCAGACCGTGCAGGCTACCGACGCCAAGAAGGTGATCACGGTGCGCACCGCTTCCTTCCAAGGAGCACCCGAGGGCGGCTCGGCCGCCGTCGAGACGGTTAGCGCCGCGGCTAATCCCGGTCTCTCCTCCTTCGTCGAGAACAAGCTCTCCGAGACCGACCGTCCGGAGCTGACCTCGGCCAAGATCATCATTTCCGGCGGCCGCGCGCTCGGCTCCTCGGAGAAGTTCCAGGAGGTCATCCTGCCCGTCGCCGACAAGCTCGGCGCCGCCGTCGGCGCTTCACGCGCCGCGGTCGATGCCGGCTATGCGCCGAACGACTGGCAGGTCGGCCAGACCGGCAAGGTGGTCGCCCCTGATCTCTACATCGCCGTCGGTATTTCCGGTGCCATCCAGCACCTCGCCGGCATGAAGGATTCCAAAGTCATCGTCGCCATCAACAAGGACGAGGAGGCGCCGATCTTCCAGGTCGCCGACTACGGCCTCGTCGGCGATCTCTTCGTCATCCTGCCGGAACTGCAAAAGGCGCTTTGACGCTCTCTGCCGAAGCGTATTAAATTGTGAAGGGCGG
>NZ_RZOT01000387.1:0-5857 GCF_003999085.1 Mesorhizobium sp. M4A.F.Ca.ET.090.04.2.1 | reverse complement strand
CGTCTACCTCATCCCGGTGCTGACCCTGTTCGGGCTTGGCAACGCGCCCGGCCTTATCGTCACCATCATCTTCGTCATTCCCACTCCGGTTCGTCTTACCCATCTCGGCGTCACTTCGGTGCCGAAGTCGATCGTAGAGGCCGGCGAGGCGTTCGGCGCCACCAAGAGACAGCTTCTCTGGAAGGTAGAGCTGCCTTCTGCCTTGCCCACGATCATGGCGGGCCTGACGCAGTCGATCATGCTGTCGCTGTCGATGGTGGTGTTCGCCGCCCTCATTGGTGCCGGCGGCCTCGGCACCGAAATCAACCGCGCGCTCGGCTCTCGCAAGATCGACCTCGGTCTCGAGGCCGGCCTCGCCATCGTCGTGCTCGCCATCGTGCTCGACCGGATGACCCGCATTGGCGTTGGAGGCAAGAAATGACCGTCGCCGTTGACTTCAAGAATGTCGACATCGTCTTTGGCGCTGACCAGGCCGGCTCGCTGGCGCTGATCGACCAAGGCGCCACCCGCGCCGAGATCCTCGAAAAGACCGGCAACGTGCTTGGCTGTGCGGGCGCCAGCCTGACGATCCATGAGGGCGAGATTTCCGTTCTCATGGGCCTGTCCGGCTCCGGCAAATCGACCCTGCTCAGAGCCGTCAACCGGCTCAACGTGGTGTCGCGCGGCCAGGTTCTGGTCAAGGACGGCGACCGTACGGTCGATGTCGTCACGTGCGACGAGGCGACGCTCAGGCGCCTGCGGCAGAAGCAGGTGGCGATGGTGTTCCAGCAGTTCGGCCTTTTGCCGTGGCGCACGGTGGAGGAAAATGTCGGCTTCGGCCTCGAGCTCGCGGGCGTGCCGGAGGCCGAGCGCAAGGAGCGGGTCAGGAAGCAGCTTCAGCTCGTCCATCTCGACCAGTGGTCGAAGAAGTACGCGCATGAGCTTTCGGGCGGCATGCAGCAGCGCGTCGGCCTGGCCCGCGCCTTCGCCACCGAGGCGCCGATCCTGTTGATGGACGAGCCGTTCTCGGCGCTCGATCCGCTGATCCGCACCAAGCTGCAGGACGAATTGCTGCAGCTGCAGGCGGAACTGAAGAAGACCATAATCTTCGTCAGCCACGACCTCGAGGAGGCGCTGAAGATCGGCAGCCACATCACCATCATGGAAGGCGGGCGCATCGTGCAGACCGGCGCGCCGGAAGACATCGTGCTCAGGCCTGCCAACGACTATGTCCGCGATTTCATCGCCAACGTGAATCCGCTGTCGGTGCTGACGGCCTGGAACGTCATGCGCGACCGCCGCGACCTCGACCACGGCGAGGACGGCTGGGTATGGCTCGACCGGCGCAAAACGACGCGCTTCAAGATCGACGATCACGGGCTGGTGGCGGCCGCCGAACGCGACGGCAAGCCTGCGGTGTGGGTGTCCTGTGCCGATGTCGAGCGGCTGCCGGAGGAGACGGCGCAGGTCTTCTGGGCGACGCCTGGCACGTCGCTGAAGACGGTGATGCTGGCCATGCACCGCTCACAGACAGCGCCGGTGGCGCTGTTCGACGAGCAGTCGCGCTTCGTCGGCGCGATCGGGATCCGCGACGTTCTGAGCGCCGTGCTGCGGCGATAATCGCCCGCAAGTCGACGATGCCGCGGCCGAAGGTGCCGGCCGCGGATGCGCCGGTTGGCACCTTGGTACGACTGGCAGGGACGGGAACCGTGCCCTAGTATCATTCCTGCCGCGGCAAATCGCGCCGCGGGCGGCAGGCGCAAGGGGCATGCAGCAGGGATGATTTTCCGTCAGCTCTTCGATTCGGCATCGGGCACCTACTCCTATCTGCTGGCCAGCCGCCGGGGCGGCGAGGCGCTGATCATCGATCCGGTGCTGGAGAAGGTCGAGCGCTATCTGCAACTCGTCAACGAACTCGACCTCAAGCTGGTCAAGGCGGTGGACACGCATCTGCATGCCGACCACATCACCGGCCTCGGCGCGCTGCGCGACCGGACGCATTGCGTCACAGTGATGGGTGAGCAGACCAAGGCCGACGTGGTGTCGATGCGGCTTGCCGACGGCGACAAGCTTGCCATCGAGGGGCTAGCGCTCGACGTCATCTACACGCCCGGCCACACCGACGATTCCTACAGCTTCATCCTGCCGGACCGGGTGTTCACCGGTGACACGCTGCTCATCCGCGGCACCGGCCGCACCGACTTCCAGAACGGCGATCCGCGCCAGCAGTACGAATCGATCTTCGGCCGCCTGCTCAAGCTTCCCGACGAGACACTGATCTTCCCGGCGCATGACTACAAGGGCGAGACGGTCTCGACCATCGCAGAGGAGAAAGCCTTCAACCCGCGCCTGCAGGTGAAGTCGGTGGACGAGTATGTCGAGATCATGAACAACCTCAAGCTCGCCAACCCGAAGATGATGGACGTCGCCGTGCCGGCCAACATGAAGGTCGGGCTGCATCAGGACGAGATCGCCGGGCGCGGCTGGTCTGTCACGGCGGACGAGGCGCTGGCGATTGTCGGCAGGCCGGACGTGGCTTTGATCGATTTGCGCGAGAGCGCCGAGCGGGAGCGGCATGGCGTCATCCCGGGCGCCATCCATCTGCCCTATCCCAGGCTGCAGGAGAACATCGCCGCCGGCGGCATGCTCAATGAGCTCGCCCGATCGACCAGCAAGCAGCTTTTGTTCTACTGCGCCTTCGGCGAACGCTCGGCGATGGCGGTGCAAGCGGCGCAGGACGTCGGCATCGCCAACGCCCGTCATATCCAGGGCGGCATCGACGCGTGGAGAAAGGCGGGCGGGCCGCTGTTGCGGTAGGCCGTGGCGGCGCAGCGCGGGGCGGATTTCAAAAGATCAATTCAGGCCGATGCGCCTGGCGCCGTGCCGGAACATGGCTTCGGCGTCCCGGTCGAAACGGAAGGTGGCGATGAAGTCGTCGGCACGATAGTCCGGCAGGGTCTTGCGGATTGCGGCGGCGAAAGTGCGCGCCTCGTCCTGCCGGCCGGCCAGCGCCAGGCAATGCGCGGCGATCGCCAGGATGATGATGTGGGCGTTGGGGCGGGCGGCAGCCTTCAGCGCCCATTCCGACGCCTCGCCGAACTCTCCAAGGCGGGCATGGGCCATGGCGCGGGCGCCCATCATGCCGAACAGCAGCGGGTCGAAGGGGCTGAGATGGCGCGAATGATCGGACGAGCCGATCGCTGAGCGCGGATCACCCGATTGCGAATGCACGAAGGACAGCGCGTAGTGGCCGAGCGCGAAATTGGGGCTGAGATCAACGGCCCGTTCCAGCTCGAGCAGCGAGCCGTCGCGTTCGCCGCGCAGCCACAGCGCCCGGCCCATGGCCCAATGCGCCGCCGGATTGTGTTCGTCGACCAGAAGACTTTGTCCGGCGGTTTCGAAGGCAAGCGCAGCTTCCTGGTCGCGGTCGCCCCAGCGCTGGAAGGCGTTCTGCCAGTGGGTGAAGGAGAGGCCGGCATAGGCGCGGGCAAAGGTCGGGTCCTGCTTCAGCGCCATGTCGAAGAACTGGTGGGCCAGCTCGTTTTCGGTCCGGGTGAAGCGGTACATGTGCCAGAGGCCGCGATGGTAGGCCTCCCAGGCGTTGAGCGAATTGGGCGCCTTCAGCATCGCCCGGTTGCGCTCGACCGTGGTGACCTCCGCCGCGATGGAGGACACGATGCTGTTGCCGATATCGTCCAGCACGACAAAGATATCGTCCGGCCGGTGCTCGAACGTCTCGGCCCAGACGATGCGGGCCGTGCGCACCTCGACCAGCTCGACCGCGACGATGATCCTGCCCGACAGGTTGCGGACGGAGCCGGTTGCCACGTAGTCGACATTCAGCCGGCGCCCGGCATCCTCGGGTGAGATGTCCTTTTCGGCCAAAGCGAAAACCGAGCCGCGGGCGATGACGAAGAAATCCCTGAGCTTGGCGAGGCGGGTGATGATGTCATGGGTCAGGCCGTCGGCCAGCCCACCACGAAAATCCGCGGTGCCGGCGTGCTCGACGAACGGCATCACTGCGAGCGAGGCGCGGCGTGTCGCCGATGTCTCGGGCTCGGCCGGAGCGACCGGTGCCTGGGGCACCGCAAACGCCGGCACGGATCGCACGGGTGGCGTCGCGCTGGACTGACGGGATCTTATTTCCTGCCATGCCTCGCGCAGGGGGGCGAAATCCAGCTCCTCCGACTCGAAGAGCCGCGCAGCGGCAGCCAGATGCTCCTCGCACGCGCCGATCTGGCCACGCCGCGCGCTGTTTTCCAGCAGCGCAAGATGAGCGCGGCTGTCGAAAGGGGCGAGTTCCAGCCATTTGTCGATATAGGCGCCTGCCTCGTCGGATTCGGCCGGAAGCAGGCCGATCAGATGCTCCAGTATGGCAACATGGCATGACCTGAAACGACGGCGCTGCGCCGTCAGCCAGCTGTTGAAATGCGGGCTGCGGTCGAGTTCCAGCCCGTCGAGGAAATCGCCGGTGAAAAGGTGGGAAAGCGTCCTCAGCCGCTCGAGGCCGAGGCTCTCGATGCCTTCGGCGACCGCCGCGGCGGCTTCCACGGCATCGATGCCAAGTGCGGCAAGACGAAGCGCGACGGTGTCGCCTTCGGTCTCGATCCGGCGCCGGCCCGGCTCGTCGAGCGCGCCGCGCAGCTTGCTGAGGCACCAGCGTAGCTCGCCGCGCGGATCGTTCGGCACATCCCACAAAAGCTCGCACAGGCGGCTGCGTCCGACCGGGTGCGGCGCAAGCGCCAGATAGGCAAGCAATGCACGCAGCTTGCGCGACGCCGGCAGCGCCACTGGCATGTCGTCGCGCGAAATCGCCAGCTGTCCGAGCAGCCGCACGGAAAGGCCGGCGGCAGTGCTTTTCAGGCTCTCTCGGGCGGATTCCACGTGCGTTTCCACGCTCGCTCCCACGCTGACCAGTTGCTCCATGTTCTATCACCAAACCCGACAAGGCGCACCGGCAGCGGACATTCCGGCCGGATGCAGCCGTTGCCGAAATGAAGGCACGTCGAGCAACCTAACGCGGCAAGGTCTCGAAACCTCGCCGCCAAGCCCTCCGGTTTGTAACCGGATCGTGAGGACCAAGAGGAGACCAGACATGTTGCAGCAGTTGAAGATCAGAACCACGGCCGGGCGCGGCCGGTTGTTCGACAGCATTCTCGACACGGTCGGCGATACGCCGGTCATCCGCATCAACAATCTCGGCCCAGGCCATGCGACGATCTATGCGAAGGCCGAATTCTTCAATCCAGCCGCATCGGTCAAGGATCGCCTGGCGCTCAACATCATCGAGGAAGGCGAGCGCAGCGGCGCGCTGAAGCCGGGCCAGACCGTGGTCGAGGCGACCAGCGGCAACACCGGCATCGGGCTCGCCATGGTCTGTGCGCAAAAGGGCTACCCGCTGGTGGTGACGATGGCCGACAGCTTTTCCGTCGAACGCCGCAAGCTGATGCGCATGCTGGGCGCCAAGGTGGTGCTGACGCCGCGTGCCCAGAAGGGCTTTGGCATGTACAAGAAGGCGGCCGAGCTGGCCGAGGCCAATGGCTGGTTCCTCGCCCGCCAGTTCGAGACCGAAGCCAACGCCGCCATCCACGAGGCGACCACGGCGCGCGAGATCATAAACGATTTCGCGGGCTCGCGGCTCGACTACCTGGTGACCGGTTACGGCACCGGCGGCACGGTGGCCGGCGTCGGCCGGGTGCTGCGCCGGGAGCGGCCGGATGTCAGAATCGTGCTCGCCGAGCCCGCCAACGCCCAGCTTATTGGCAGCGGCAAGGCGCAGCAGCGCGGCGCCGGCGGGGCGCCGGATGCCAGCCATCCGGCCTTTGAGCCGCATCCGATCCAGGGCTGGACGCCGGACTTCATCCCCAATGTGCTGCAG
>NZ_RZOT01000386.1:0-5875 GCF_003999085.1 Mesorhizobium sp. M4A.F.Ca.ET.090.04.2.1 | reverse complement strand
GCGGCGCGCCGCTCTACCTGCAGCTGAGGAAGAGCATCGAGGAAGCGGTCAATCGCGGCCTGATCGGGCCAGGCGACGCGCTGCCGTCGGAGCGCGACATCGCCAGCAAGGCCGATATCTCGCGCGTCACCGTGCGCAAGGCGGTGCAAGACCTGGTCAAGGGCGGCATTCTAGTCCAGCGCCACGGCTCCGGCACCTTCGTGGCGCCGCGCATGGAGCGCGTCGAGCAGTCGTTGTCGAGGCTCACCTCCTTCACCGAGGACATGGCGCGCCGCGGTATGGTGGTGCGCTCGGCCTGGCTCGACCGTGGCCTTTATGCGCCCTCGCCTGACGAGATGATGGTCCTCGGCCTGTCGTCGAACGAGCTGGTAGCGCGGGTGGCGCGCCTGCGCATCGCCAACGACACGCCGCTGGCGATCGAGCGCGCCGCGCTCTCGGCCAGCGTGCTGCCCGATCCCGAGGCGATCGGCACTTCGCTCTATGCCGCACTGGAAATGACCGGCAACCGGCCAGTGCGGGCGGTGCAGCGCATTTCCGCCGCGAATCTCGGCGATGGCGATGCGCGGCTGCTGGAAGTGCCGCCCGGGATTGCCGGCCTGCATATCGAACGTATTTCCTATCTTGCGAGCGGCAAGGTGATCGAATTCACCCGCTCGATTTACAGGGGCGACGCTTACGATTTCGTCGCCGAACTCCGGCTGACCGGGCCGGGAGAGGAGAGCCGGCCATGAGCGCGACCATCACCCATATGCGGCGCGAGATCGAAGAGATCCCGGAAGCAACCGCCCGCCTGCTCGACGGTTCGGCGGCGGTGCTGACCGAGGCCGGGCGCGGTATCCGCGAGCGCGATCCGAGTTTCGTCGTCACCGTCGCGCGCGGCTCATCCGACCATGCCGCCACCTTCATGAAATACGCCGTCGAGCTGACCGCCGGCCTTGCCGTCGCCTCGGTCGGCCCGTCCATCGCCTCGATCTATGGCGCCAGGCTGAGGCTCGCCGGCTCCGCCTGCCTGGCGATCTCGCAATCGGGCAAGAGTCCCGACATCGTCGCCATGGCGGAGACGGCCAGGGCCGGCGGCGCGCTCACCGTCGCCATCACCAACACCGCCGATTCGCCGCTGGCGCGCGCCTCGGACTTTGCCATCGACATCCTCGCCGGACCGGAGCGCAGCGTCGCCGCGACCAAGACCTTCGTCAATTCGGCCGTCGCTGGCCTGGCGCTGATGGCGCATTGCACCGGCGACGAGGCGCTGCTTGCGGCATTGGCGCACCTGCCCGAGCATTTCGAGAAGGCAATCGCCTGCGACTGGATGGCGCTGGCCGGCCCACTGGAGACGCCGCGGTCGCTGTTCATCCTCGGTCGCGGCCCGTCGGCGGCGATGGCCAACGAGGCGGCGCTGAAATTCAAGGAGACCTGCGGCATGCATGCCGAAGCCTACAGCGCGGCCGAGGTCATGCACGGACCGCTGGCGCTGGTCGGGCCGGGCTTTCCGGTGCTGGCGCTCGCCGCCCGCGACGCTTCCGAACCGTCGGTCGCCGAGGCGGCCGACAATCTGGCCGGCAAGGGCGCGGCCGTCTTCGTGACATCCGGCAAGGCGACCAAGGCACGGGCCCTGCCCTATGTGGCGACCGGCCATCCGCTGACCGATCCGCTGGCGTTGATCGTGTCGTTCTATGGCTTCGTCGAGGCCTTTGCCCGCCATCGCGGCCTCGACCCCGATACGCCGCGCAATTTGCGCAAGGTGACGGAAACCGTATGAGCGACCGTTTCGCCCTCACTGGCGCCCGCATCTTCGACGGCGCCGACTGGCACGACAATGCCGCCCTCGTGGTGAGCGGCGGCCTGGTCGAGGCCATCCTCCCCGCCGGCGCCATTCCGGCCGGTGTCGATCGCATCGAGACCGACGGCCTGCTGGCGCCGGGCTTCGTCGACCTGCAGGTCAATGGCGGCGGCGGCGTCATGCTCAACGACCATCCCGACGTCACCTCGATCGAGACCATTTGCCGGGCGCACGCCCCGTTCGGCACCACGGCGCTTTTGCCGACGCTGATCACCGATACGCCAGCGATCACGGCGGCTGCCGTCGCGGCCGGCGCCGCGGCGGCGCGGCAGAAGGTGCCGGGCTTCCTCGGCCTGCATCTCGAGGGCCCGCATCTGTCGGTCGCCCGCAAGGGCGCGCATGACCCGGCGCTGATCCGGCCGATGACGGACGTGGACCAGGCGGCGCTGATCGCGGCGCGGAAAGACCTGCCCGTGCTGCTGACCACGATCGCGCCCGAATCGGTCGAGCCGGCGCGCGTCACGGCCCTGGCAATGGCCGGCCTCATCGTCAGCCTCGGCCATTCCGACACCACCTATGTCACGGCGAGCGCTTTCGCGGCCGCCGGCGCAACGGTGGTGACCCATCTCTTCAACGCCATGAGCCAGATCGGCAACCGCGAGCCAGGACTGGCCGGTGCCGCCATCGCCACAGGCGGCCTGTCGGCCGGCATCATTGCCGACGGCATCCATGTCGATCCCGCCACCATGGCGATCGCGCTGCGCGCCAAGAAGGGGCCGGGGAAAATCGTGCTGGTCACCGACGCCATGGCGACGATCGGCACCGACATGACATCGTTCACGCTGAACGGCCGCACCATCTACCGCAAGGACGGCAGCCTCAGACTGGCCGACGGCACGCTGGCCGGGGCCGATCTCGACATGATCTCGGCCGTGCGCTTCATGCACCGCGGCGTCGGGCTTGAGCTTGGCGAGGCACTGCGCATGGCTTCGCTCTATCCGGCCGAGGCGATCGGCCAGGCGCACCGGCTTGGCCGCTTCGCCAACGGCACCGCCGCCGACATCGTGGCACTATCGGAGGATCTGGACGTGAAGAGCGTCTGGATCGGCGGGAAGAAGTTGTTCGGGGCGTAGGCCATCGATCCCACCGTCAATTGGGAAACCAACGTTCGCAATTGGCCGGAACCCTTCGCGCATCGTCATCCTCGGGCTTGACCCGAGGATCCATGCCGTGACCTGTGACGTAAAGTGTAACGGTGCAGAATTCTGTAAACGTTGCAACGCCTTGGCGTCTCGGCATGGATCCTAGGGTCTACGCCGCGTCGCTTCGCACCTTGCTTCGCCCTAGGATGACGAAGCTATTAGCCGGCTCGAACCGCTGCGTAGAGATCCTTGTAGGTCTCGCGCAAAACGTTCTTCTGCACCTTGCCCATGGTGTTGCGGGGCAACTCGTCGACGAAGATCACCTGCTTCGGATGTTTGTATCGGGCGAGCCGGCCCGCAATGGCGTCAAGGACGTCGGCCGCGCCGATGGCCGAGCCCGGCTTGCGCACCACGACCGCGGTGACACCCTCGCCGAAGTCCGGATGAGCGACGCCGATCACCGCGCTTTCGCTAACGCCGGCAAGCGCATCGATCTCGCCTTCGATCTCCTTGGGGTAGATGTTGTAGCCGCCGGAAATGATCAGGTCCTTGCCGCGCCCGACGATATGCACATAGCCGTCCCGGTCGATGAGGCCGAGATCGCCGGTGATGAAGAAGCCGTCGGGACGGAATTCGGCCGTGGTCTTTTCCGGCATCCGCCAGTAGCCGGCAAAGACGTTCGGGCCCTTCACCTCGATTATGCCGACCTTGCCCTGAGCAAGCGACCCGCTGCCGTCTGGATCGGCGATGCGCAGCGAAACACCCGGCAAAGGAAAGCCGACCGTGCCGGCGCGCCGCTCGCCATCATAGGGGTTGGACGTGTTCATATTGGTCTCGGTCATGCCGTAGCGCTCGAGGATGGCGTGGCCGGTGCGCTCGCGCCAGGCGGCATGCGTCTCGGCCAGCAACGGCGCAGACCCGGAAATGAACAGGCGGATGTTCTTGGCCGCCTGGGCGTCCAGGCCCTCCTGCTGCAGAAGCCTGACATAAAAGGTCGGCACGCCCATCAATGCCGTGGCGCGCGGCAGCAGCGCGATGATGCGGGCCGGGTCGAATTTTGCTTCGAACAGCATCGAGGCGCCGGCCATCAGGATGACGTTGGTGGCCACGAAGAGGCCATGCGTGTGGAAGATCGGCAGCGCATGGATTAGGACGTCATCGGACGTGAAGCGCCAGTACTCGACCAGCACATGTGCGTTCGACGCAAGGTTCTCGTGGCTGAGCATGGCGCCCTTCGAGCGGCCGGTCGTGCCCGATGTGTAGAGGATCGCGGCAAGGTCGTCCGGTCCGCGCGCCACGTCGTTGAAATCCGCCTGATATCCGGAAGCGCTTTCCGGCAGCGAACCGTCGCCGTGCTGGCCAAGCGTCGCCAGCGCCGCGCCGGACGCTTGCGCCAGCGGGGCGATATCGGCCGCCCTTGCCGGGTCGCAGACCACCAGCCGTGGTTCGGCATCGCCAAAGAAATAGCGGAGTTCCGGCGGCGTGTAGGCGGTGTTGAGCGGCAGGAAGACGGCGCCGGCGCGCAGGCAAGCGAGGTAGAGCAGCACCGCTTCCGGGCTCTTCTCGACCTGCACGGCGACGCGGTCGCCCGGCGCCACGCCGGATTGCACCAGCGCATGCGCCAGCTGCGCCGATCGCGCCAGCATGTCGCCATAGGTGAGAGATCGCCCATCATCCGTCCGCATAAGCAGCCGCTGCGGCGCCGTGACGCGGGCGCGAAAAGCGTCGAACAGGTGATTGCTCATTGTTGCTCCCGCGAATGGCGCGGCGAATCCTGAATTCGCATCGTTTCGGTCAGAGCGAATATCAGATTTGAGGCTGAACGAGCAGCTATTTGCGCCCGCGGTGCGCCTTGGCGGCACTCACCTTCGGATCATCGTCCCGGCTGAAGCGCGCCATGCACCTGGCCGCCGTCAGCCGGTAATGGTTGAGCAGGGCCTCGACCGCGCCATCGGCGTCGCCATCGAGCGTGCGTTCGGCGATCTGGCGGTGCTCGGCAAGATCGTCGCGCTCGTCTCCCAGGCCGTGCTGCGACATCAGCCGGTAGCGGGAAGCCTGGTCGGAAAGTTGGTCGCAGAAACCGACCAGCCAGTGTGACCGGCAGCCCGCAATCAGCGCGCGATGGAAGGCCCGATGCAGCTTCTCCCAGTCGGGATTGTTCGACGAGGGATCCTCCGGCATGCGGCGCTGGGCGCGCGCCAGGCGGTGCAGGGCCAGCACCAGCTGCTCCTCCCACTCGCCGGTGCGGTGTTCGATCGATTCGCGCAGCGCGCGCTCCTCAAGCCAGCAGCGGGTGCGCGTCAGTTCCTCCAGCTCCTCGGCGCTGACCGGCATGAGGAAGAAGCCGCGCTGGTCGTGGCGGCCAAGCAGACCTTCGGAGGCGAGACGGTTGAGAGCCTCGCGCACGGGCGAAGCGCCGGCACCATATCGCGAAACCACCCATTCGACCCGAAGCTTGCTTTCGGTCTCCAGCACACCGCGCAGGAGATCGTCCCGAAGCTGATGATAGACCGTGCTGGCGAGGGTGCTCTTGGGTCCGGCACCTTCATCGCCCGGATCGGCGGTTCCGTATGTCAATATGGCTCCTGTTGCCTGCCTTGGCCTGTTGTTGGTTCTTGTTGCGAAGCAGTCTCAATCCCATACACGTACTATACCGTGCCACACTTCGCAGCCTCAAGCGGAAGATGATGGTATTCGACTTAAAGAGGATAGAGCGCACTGGCCCGCCGAAGTAACGGTCGGCTAAAGAATCTTGAGTTTCCTGCATCGCTTGGGGCGCTGAACAGCGAAGCTACTCATTTCGGCCATCAGTCAGACTGGGTATCCCGCCGCGATACGGTCAACGGCCAGGATCAGGCGGCGGTTCGGTCCGCCGCGGTCCTGATCGCCTCGATATTGGCCCGATAGGCTTCGACGCTGCCGCCCTTGAAGATGGCGGCGCCCGCCACCAGCA
>NZ_RZOT01000385.1:0-5888 GCF_003999085.1 Mesorhizobium sp. M4A.F.Ca.ET.090.04.2.1 | reverse complement strand
GAAGCCGCGCCGAGCCGGCCGACGCAGGCAGCGCCGCCGAAGCTGTCGATCGCCGTCCGGCCGTTCGCCAACATGAGCGGGGACACCGAACAGGACTACTTCGCCGATGGCATATCTGAAGACATCATCACGGCGCTGTCCAAACTGTCGCAGCTCTTCGTCATCGCCCGCAATTCGTCGTTCACCTTCAAGGGCCAGAACGTCCGTGTGCAGGAGGTGGGCGCGAAGCTCGGCGTGCGGCATGTACTTGAGGGCAGCGTACGCAAGTCGGGGAACAGGGTGCGCATCACCGCACAGCTCATCGATGCAACTACGGGCGGCCATCTTTGGGCGGAGCGGTTCGACCGCGACCTGACCGACATATTCGCCGTGCAGGACGACGTGACGCAGCAGATCGTCGGTGCGCTGGCGCTCAATCTGACTGACGGTGACCGTCAGCGGCTGGCGCCCGAGCACTCGCGCGACACGGAGGCGTATGACTATTTCCTGCGGGGCCGGGAACTGTGGCACCGGCTGACGAGGGAGACGAACATCGCAGCCCGCGACCTCCTGCAACGTGCCATCGAACTGGACCCGACGTTTGCCTCTGCTCACGCTTTCCTCGCCCTCACGCACGGACTCGATTACCTGAACAGGTGGAGTGCGTCGCCGTCGGAATCGATGGCGCAAGCGGAAGAGGTCGCAACGCAAGCGGTAACGCTGGATGGCAGCAATCCCTGGGCGCACTGGGCGCTGGCTATCACTAAGCTGTACACTCGACGGCACGACGGCGCCATCAACGAGGCCGAGCGCGCGATCGTCCTCAATCCGAACTTCGCCGAAGGGCACGTCATCCTCGGCGAGGCGCTGTACTATTCGGGCAGATCCGAGGAGGCCCTCGAGAGTTTCGCCCGGGGGAAGACCTTGAATCCCTACTTTCCGGACGTGCTTCTGCACTTCCAGGCTTTGGCCCAGTTTCAATTAGGGAGGTACGAAGAGGCCGTTGACCTTTTGATGCAACGGCTGGCTCGCAACGCCGTCACCGACGTCTCGCGCGCGCTTCTAGCCGCCTGCTACGGCCATCTGGGCCGTTTCGCCGAGGCCCGCGCGGCATGGGAGGAGGTGCTTCGCGTCAATCCCGACTATTCGCTGGAATACCGTCGCAAAGTCTTGCCCTACAAGAACCCTGCCGATTTCGAAGTCGCGGTGGACGGGCTCCGCAAAGCCGGTATCGTGCAATGACAGGGTGAGTCAGGGGGCGGGCCTTGAGCTGCGGTCGATCCTTTTTGCCTGTTTCTGGATCGCGCCGATCTTGACAGAGCAGTACTGCCATCCGATGCCATCATCCGTTTTTGACAGCCGACTCTTGCCGAAGAAAACCAAAGCTCGATGAACCAGGAAATCGCCGGCTACGTTTCGGAACCCTTGTTCTCCCCTCGAACCAGGCGCGGGTAAGACGGCGTGGCGCATGACCCCTTGGTTTCAATCGTGGTGCCTGCGCACAACGCGGAGGCGACGCTGGCGCGCGCGCTCGATTGCCTTCTCGATCAGCAAATGGCGGATTGGGAGGCGATCATCGTCGACGACGCCTCCACAGACCGCACCCCCTCGATCATCGCCGGCTATGTGCAGCGCGATGCCCGATTTCGGACGTTGAGGTCGTGCGCGTATAGCGCCGCCGCCGCGCGCAATAGCGGGATTTCGACAGCGCGCGGCCACTGGCTCATGTTTCTGGATGCGGACGATTGGGTGGATGCCAGCTTCCTTGCGAAAATGCTGGCCGCACTGGAAACCGCTGCCGATGCGGCGGCCGTCTATTGCGGTTCTCGGCGTGTGATGCCCGATGGCGAACTCACCCCGTCGAGCATCTCAACCGAGGTCGCGATCCAGCCCTTCGAAACATTCGCCCGCCAGTGTGCCGTCTGTACTCACGCGCTGCTGGTCGACCGGGAGACAATTGTCGAGTTGGGCGGTTTCGATGTGTCGCTGCGCACCTGCGAGGACTGGGATCTGTGGCAGCGCCTCGCACGCCTGGGCAAAAATTGGGTAATGGTCGACGAGCCGCTCGCTTTCTATCGGATCAGCCCCAACTCGCTCTCCCGCGATTCGACGCAGATGCTGGCAGATGCGGGAATCGTGATCGCCCGCGGCTTTTCTCCTGATTCCAGGGTCAAAGACCCGGCAGCGGCTCACGCCAATGGTGCGATAGAAGCGAACGGCTGCTCCGCCTCCGAAGCCCTCGCATGGTTCGCGTTGTGGAACACCGCGTCGGATTGCGGCCGCAGCTCGCTCCCGATCGACCCGCAGTCCCTGCGCGCGCTTCCGGTAGCACGTAAGTGGGCGCGTGAGATCGCCAGGGTGGCCGTCGATGGCCTTATGGTAGGGAGCCTGTCGGTGCCGGCGCAATTGGCTGCCAGGTGGGACAGGTTCGGCGGCGCTATTACTGAGTTGATTATCGGACTCGGCAAGGTCTGGGACAATGCCGCCGCGGCTCGCCGCGTCCAGTATCACCTTGAGCAGATGCTTCTCGAGGCCGACGATCTTGCCGCGCCGCGCAGTCTGGCGCGGACACTTGGACTTCGCGTCGACGCTCGAAATCCGACCTCGACCGAACTGCCGGAAGGAACCGATCAAATCTATGCCCATCTGATCATGGATGGCCAGATCGACGCTGTCGTGCAGTTCGGCGTACTCGGAACAGTGACAACGGATCATTGGATCGAATTGATCCTGGACATCCTGCCCCCTGACCGGCTTTCAGACAGTGCCGAGGCATTATCCACAGCGGAACGCCGGTCTGATCCGGACAGCCACTTCGGCAAACTCGCGCAATTGGCCGCGGAAGCGCTGGAGCTGGTTCGGTCGAGCGCCGAACCCGCAGAACCTCCTGCAACGCCGCGCCGAGCACGGACCACGGATAGGAGTGATCGCACGGCGTTCTGGAATAGCTATTTCGCGACCGAGGATCCCTGGAGCTACGGTTCGCGCTATGAGCAGGAAAAATATGAGCGGCAGCTCGAAATCCTTCCTGCCGGTCCCATCGGACGGGCGCTTGAGCTGGCCTGCGCGGAGGGCCACTTCACGCGGCAGCTGGCGCCGCGTGTGGGCCGTTTGACCGCAACTGACATCTCCGCCATAGCCATCGAGCGGGCGGGCGCGCGATGCAGCGATCAGCCGAATGTTGAGTTCGGCGTACTGGATTTCGCTGCCGACACGCTGCCGGGTGGGATGGATCTGATCTTCTGTTCGGAAGTGCTCTACTATCTGGATGATCTCGCCGAGCTGCGGCGCATCGCCAAAAAATTCGCCGAAGCATTGGCGCCTGGCGGCAGTTTCATCAGCGCGCACGCATTCGTGCTGCGTGACAATGTTGAAAGGACGGGCTTCGACTGGAACACATTCGGTGCAAAAGCGATCTCGGAGACGCTGGCAGCGACCGAAGGTCTCGTGCTCGAGCAATCGATCCAGACCGAGCTCTACCGTATTGACCGCTTCCGCCGGCTGTCGCCGGACGATGTGGCGACGGAACCGGTGATCGATTATGTGCCAATCCGCGCGCCTATCGAAATCAGCGTCGCGCGAAATATCGTCTGGGGCGGGGCGCGGGCCTTGCGCCGCGACGTCGCGCGTAACGAGCGGCGGCAGCGTATCCCTGTCCTCATGTATCACAGCGTCTCCGACGATGGTCCGGCCGCGCTCGCCCGCTTTCGGCTCACGCCCACCGCATTCGCCAGCCAGATGAGATGGCTGCGCGCCAATGGCTTTCACGCGATTAATTCCGAGCAGTTGGAAGGGTTCATCGCCAACCGCAGCCCTTTCGTTGGCCGCCCGGTGCTCATCACCTTCGATGACGGCTTCCAGAACTTTGCCGACCATGCCTGGCCGACCTTGCGCGCGAACGACCTGACCGCGGAAGTGTTCCTGGTGACGGACCTGGTGGGTGAAAGCGCACGCTGGGACGCCGAGATCGGCCCGCCGACGCAGCTTATGGACGCCGGGACGGTGCGACGCCTCTCCGCCGAAGGTGCGTTCTTCGGAAGCCATCTGGCGACGCATCGCGCCATCGATGGTCTGTCGAGTTCTGGCCTGGCCGCCGAGCTCCTGCGCTCTCGTATGGTCATCGAACGGTGGATCGGTCGGCCAACCACGGCGTTCGCGGCGCCCTTCTCTGTCACCGACCGAAGGCTTGGCCGGCTGGCCAGGGAGTGCGGCTATCGGATCGGCTTCGGCGGTAGACACGGGCCGGCGGACCTCGATTGCGATCCCATCGACCTTCCGCGCATCGAGGTTCGCGGGGATCGCTCGCTCGATGACTTTGTTGCCATTGTCGAGGCGGTGCTCGAATGATGCGACTGGATCAGACGCCGCCCTCGCTTGCGGTTGCGCACCAGAACATCCCCCTGAAATAGGGCCTGACGTGAGAGGCTCAGGTCGCCTTGATTCCTGCCTGGCCGATCTTGCGCCATCGGGCGTTTTCACGAACCAGTTTCAGGTCTTCGGTCGTCTCGGCAAATGTCCGCAATCGGTATTGCCGAAGCAAGTCCGGGAAGAGCGCCCCCTCCGGCAAGCCGGCAAGCTGCTCGCGGACCGAGGTCTTCTCATCAATGACCCGAGTGCCCCAGGCATTTTCCCGTACCTGCAGCTCCGCAGCCAGATCGCGCTCTTGCGGCACGTTTTCGTCTAGCGCAGCCAGCAGGATCGAGTGGAAAAGCGCTACATAGCCGATCTGCCTCAGGCCGCCCACGACCCGCACCCGCGGCAATATGGCAAGGGCGAGGAACATCAGGAACAAGTTCGGCAGCAGCACGCCATCCAGCAGCGCCTGCCCAAGCTGCGGCCGCTCGAACGGGATGGAAAGACCATGCGGCCTGTCAGGCTCGATCAGGTGCCCGTTCTTCAGCACGAGCTTGCGTACTCGCTGCTCGCGGATACCCCAGAAATAGTCCGTGGCATTGGGCAGGAATCTGCCGAATGGTCCCGATGCGGCCTCTTGCAAGGCATGCTCGAGGCGCTGGCGTCTTGCGGGCTCGATGAGCAGCTTGGAAAGAAGGCTGCCGTCATCTTCCAGATGCCGCGCTACAGCAACCGCGGCGAGCCGATCATCGATGAAAACCGGCAGGGCCATGCCGGAACGATCCCAATTGGTGACCAGATCCTCGTTGAGGGCTGTCAGCGCATCGGCAGCGGTTCCAAACACCTTGTTTTGGCTGGCAAGCAGCGTGCCCAGCCAGCGGCTGGCATCGGTTTCATCGCCGACTGCTTCGAGCGCACGCTTGTTGAGGGAGACGGGACCGGCCGCGCAGGCGCTTTTGCGGCACAGTTTGTGGCGGCCCATGCCAAACAGGTTGACCTTGTCGTCGCCGACATCGAGCCAGCCCGGCCCCTCCCGGCCAATTGTCTCCATGGTCATCGTCGTTCCCATGAAAGCGAAGAAGGCCGACAGCCCGCTTTCGACCGCGCCGAGCCAGGCAAGCAGGAGGGCATCGAAGGTGATCCGGTCCATCAGAAGCAGGCAATGCAGGCCGGACTGAATCACCGGTCTGTGCTCGAACTCTTCGAGGGCCTTGCCGATCTCCTCAGGCTGCACAATCACACTGAGGCGCTGATGCAGGACTTCGCGCAGGATCGAGCGGGCAGCGATCGCCGGGCCTGATGCAGGCCTTGCCACCGGCCGCCACAGATGGCGGGCGTAATCGGAAACCTGTGAATTCCAGTTCTGCTCGATGTCACGCACCACTTCCGGGCAGAGCAGCGAAAGCACCGCCAGAATTTCCGCCGGGGGCGTAGGGGGTGGATCAAAGACGGCGGTCATTGGTCCCGTCTAGCCGCTTGCGGTGCAAACGCCAAGGGAGACCAGACAGTTAAGACCATACAGCGGATCCTAGAATCGCAGCCGGGCCATGCTCAGC
>NZ_RZOT01000384.1:0-5916 GCF_003999085.1 Mesorhizobium sp. M4A.F.Ca.ET.090.04.2.1 | reverse complement strand
GCCCAGGAAGCGCACGAAGCGATCCGCCCAACCGATTTCAAGCGCACGCCGGCATCTGTGCGGCAATATCTCGATGCCGACCAGGCCCGGCTGTACGAACTGATCTGGAAGCGCGCCATCGCCAGCCAGATGCAGCCGGCCGAGATCGAGCGCACCACGGTCGAGATCGAGGCGGTCAACGGCGCCCGCACCGCCGAGCTTCGCGCCGTCGGTTCGGTCGTTCGCTTCGACGGCTTCATCGCCGCCTATACCGACCAGAAGGACGAGGATGCGGAGGACGAGGAAAGCCGCCGCCTGCCCGAGATCCGCGCCGGCGAGCTGCTTGCCCGCCAGGCGATCAACGCCACCCAGCACACCACCGAGCCGCCGCCGCGCTATTCCGAAGCATCGCTGATCAAGAAGCTGGAAGAGCTCGGCATTGGCCGCCCGTCGACCTACACGGCGATCCTGAAGACGCTGGAAGATCGCGACTACGTCACCATCGACCGCCGCAAGCTGGTGCCGCAGGCCAAGGGCCGTCTGCTGTCGGCCTTCCTCGAAAGCTTCTTCGAGCGCTATGTCGAATATGATTTCACCGCTTCGCTTGAGGAAAAGCTCGACGAGATTTCCGACGGCAAGCTCGCCTGGAAGGACGTGCTGCGCGATTTCTGGAAGGATTTTTCCGGCGCAGTCGACGACATCAAGGAACTGCGCGTCACCGACGTGCTCGATGCGCTCAACGACGAACTGGCGCCGCTGGTGTTTCCTGCGCGGGAGGACGGCTCGAATCCGCGCATCTGCCCGAAATGCGGCACCGGCAACCTGTCGCTGAAGCTTGGCAAGTTCGGCGCCTTTGTCGGCTGCTCGAACTATCCCGAATGCTCCTTCACCCGCCAGCTCGGCGACGCCGCCAATCCCAATGGCGAGAACGGCAATGGCGAGGATGGTACAAGGCTGCTCGGCAAGGACCCCTACACAGCCGAGGAAATCACGCTGCGCAGCGGCCGCTTCGGCCCCTATATCCAGCGCGGAGAAGGCAAGGAGGCCAAGCGCTCCAGCCTGCCCAAGGGCTGGACGGCCGAGCAGATCGACCATGAGAAGGCGCTGGCGCTGCTGGCGCTGCCGCGCGACGTCGGCAAGCACCCGGAATCCGGCAAGATGATCTCTGCTGGCCTCGGGCGCTACGGCCCCTTCGTGCTGCACGACGGCACCTATGCCAATCTCGACAGCATCGAGGACGTGTTCTCGATCGGCCTCAACCGTGCCGTGTCGGTGATCGCGGAGAAGCAGCTGAAGGGCAAGGGCGGCCGCAATGGCGCCACGCCCGCGGCGATCAAGGACCTCGGCGACCACCCCGACGGCGGCGGCAAGATCGTCGTGCGCGACGGCAAATACGGGCCCTATGTCAACTACGGCAAGGTCAATGCAACGCTGCCCAAGGGCAAGGATCCACAGTCGGTGACGGTTGAGGACGCGCTGGCGCTGATCGCCGAAAAAGAGGCCAAGGGCGGTGGCGGCAAGAAGCCGTTCCGCAAGGCGGCGAAAAAGGGATAGCAGGCGTGGCGCGCAGGATCTCCGGACGAAGCCACGGCGATCCGCGTACCGCCGACACGAGGGCCAAGGTCCGGGACGACTACCGTCCGTCGCGCGACGAAATCCTGCGCTACATCGCGGAGAACCCGGACCGTTCCGGCAAGCGCGAAATCGCCAAGGCGTTCGCGCTGCGCGGCGAGGACCGCATCTGGCTGAAGGATCTGTTGCGCGACCTGCAGGACGAGGGCCTGCTGACTAGGGAACGCAAGCGGCTCGCCCGCTCGGGCGCCCTGCCCCATGTCTCCGTGCTCGACATATTTGGCCGCGACAGCGATGGCGTGCTCCTGGCGCATCCGAGCGAGTATAGCGGCACCGGCTCGCCGCCGGTCGTCTCCATCCGCGTTTCGCGCGGAAGCAGCGGCCCCACGCCGGGCATAGGCGACCGGGTGCTCGCCAAGACCTTCCCGACCGACGATCCATCCGGCCCTGCCTACACCGGGCGGGTGATGAAGATCTTCGAGAGGCGCAGCGATGCCCTGCTCGGCGTCTTTCGCGTTCTGAAGGACGGCACGTTCCGCATCGAGCCGGTGGAGCGGCGCCAGCCCGAACTGATCGTCGACAAGGAATTCCAGAACGGCGCCAGGAACGGCGACCTGGTGGAGGTCGAGCCCGCGCGCGCCTCCCGCTACGGGCTGCCGAGGGCCAAGGTGCTCAACGTTCTGGGCTCGCTGACCAGCGAGAAGGCGGTCTCGATGATCGCCATCCACGCGCATGACATCCCGCACATCTTCCCGGCCGACGTCTTCGCCGAAGCCGAGGCGGTGAAGCCCGCGACGCTTGCCGGCCGCGAGGACTGGCGCGACCTGCCGCTGATCACCATCGATCCGGCCGACGCCAAGGACCATGACGACGCGGTGTTCGCGACGCCTGACCCGGACGAGAAGAACTCCGGCGGCGTGCTGGTCACGGTGGCGATCGCCGATGTCGCGGCCTACGTCCGCTACGGCAGCGCGCTCGATCGCGAGGCTCTGAAGCGCGGCAATTCGGTCTATTTCCCGGATCGCGTCGTGCCGATGCTGCCGGAGCGCATCTCCAACGACCTCTGTTCGCTGCGCGAAGGCCAGGACCGGCCGGGGCTCGCCGTGCGCATGACCTTCTCCGCCGACGGTCGCAAGCTTCGCCACTCCTTCCACCGGATCATGATGAAGTCGGCGGCCAAGCTCGCCTATACGCAGGCGCAGGCGGCCATAGACGGCATGCCGGACGACAAGACCGGGCCGATTCTCGCGACGGTGCTGAAGCCGCTATGGGATGCCTATGCGGTGCTGAAGCGCGGCCGTGACGGCCGCCAGCCGCTCGAGCTCGACCTGCCCGAGCGCAAGATCCTGCTCAAAGAGGACGGCACGGTCGACCGCGTCGTCGTGCCGGATCGACTCGATGCCCACAAGCTGATCGAGGAGTTCATGATCCAGGCCAATGTCGCGGCCGCCGAAACGCTGGAGGCGAAGAAGGAGTCTCTGGTCTACCGCATCCACGACGCGCCTTCACTCGCCAAGCAGGAATCGCTGCGCGAATTTCTGCAGACGCTCGGCCTGTCGCTGGCGCGCGGCGCGCAGATGCGGCCGAACCAGTTCAACGGCATCCTCGAGCGCGTGCGCGGCGCCGACAATGAGGCGCTGGTCAACGAAGTGGTGCTGCGTTCACAGAGCCAGGCCGAGTATTCGCCGAAGAACATCGGCCATTTCGGCCTCAATTTGAAACGCTACGCGCATTTCACCTCGCCGATCCGCCGCTATGCCGACCTTATCGTGCATCGCGGGTTGATCGCCGCGCTGAACCTCGGCCCGGGCGGTCTCACCCAGCAGGAAGCCGAGCGTCTGGAGGAGGTCTCGGCGCTGATCTCCGCCACCGAGCGCCGCGCCATGGCGGCGGAGCGCGACACGGTCGACCGGCTGGTCGCCGCCTATCTCGCCGAGCGCATCGACGAGCGTTTCGACGCGCGCATCTCCGGCGTCACCAAAGCGGGACTATTTGTCCAATTGCCGCAGTTCGGCGCGGATGGTTTCATCCCGGTGTCAAGTCTGGACGGCGATTACTATATATACGACGAAACTGCCCGATCGCTTTTCGGAGAACGCACCGGCAAGGGCTATCAGCTTGCCGACCGCGTCGAGGTTCGCCTGATCGAGGTGGCGCCTATGGCCGGCGCGATGCGTTTCGAAATGCTGACCGACCCGAAGCCGCTGCCCGGCTCCAAGCGGTCGTTCCACAAAGCCAAGGGCCGCGCCCGCGCGTCGCAATCGCGCTCGGGCCCGCGCGGCAGGAGACGGTGATGGCAAGGCAATTGCAGATGGAAGACCAGGTTTTCGGCGGCGAGCACCATTCGGGCCGGACCGCCCGCCCGCTGTGGACGGCGATGAAGCGGGGCCTGCTCGGCCGCTGCCCGCATTGCGGCGAGGGCAAGCTGTTCCGCGCCTATGTCAAGACCGTCGACAGATGTGATCATTGCGGCGAAGAACTTTACCATCACCGCGCCGACGACCTGCCTGCCTATCTGGTGGTTGTCATCGTCGGCCATATCGTGCTTGGCGCCTTCATGGGCGTCGAGGCGACCTCCACGCTCTCCACCTGGCAGCACATCCTCATCTGGGTGCCGCTGACCATCCTTCTGGCGGTCGTGCTGCTACAGCCGGTCAAGGGCGCCGTCATCGGCCTGCAATGGGCCCTCTATATGCACGGCTTCGGCGGCGAAGAAGACGTCATCGAGCACCATCCCGAGGCTTGAAGCCGCGGCTGGCGCAATCGGCGACGGCTGAACGCCACTTTCGCATGCGGGAAGTTTCCGCTAAAGCGCCTCGCATATGAACGGGATCACGCGACGCGCTTCAGATCTTTGCTTTCATGCATGTCATCATCCCCAAGACAGACACGGCGTTTGGGCGACATGCATCAGCTCGGGGACGGAATGACCAAAGCGAATGTCGACAAGCTTGAGCCGAGCGTTGCCGCGCCTGCCGCAAAGCCGTTGCGTCCGCGCGATGCCGCGACATTGATCCTGCTCGACCGCAAGGGCGACGAGGTCCTGGTGCTGATGGGCCGCCGCCATGCCGGCCACGCCTTTATGCCCGGCAAGTTCGTCTTTCCGGGCGGCCGCACCGATCCGGCCGACAGCCGCATTGCTGTCGCCGCAGCCCTCCACCCCCAGGAAGAAGCGAACCTGACCGCTGGCCTCGGCCGCACCAGCGTGGCCCGCGCCCGTGCCATCGCGCTTTCGGCGATTCGCGAGACCTATGAGGAAGCCGGCCTGCTCATCGGCCGCAAAGGCGCCTTCACCACCACCAGGCGCGACTGGCAGGGCTTTGCCGAACATGGCGTCGTACCCTCGCTGGATGCGCTGCGCTTCATCGCCCGCGCGATCACGCCGCCGAACCGGGTGCGTCGCTTCGACACGCGCTTCTTCAGCGCCTGGCGCGGCGACGTCGCGGTTGAACTGGCTGATGGCGGCCCGACCAACGAGCTGGAGGAACTGGTCTGGCTGCCGCTCGCCAAGGCCAGGCAGGCCGATATCCCCGACATCACCGGGATGATCCTGGACGAGCTGGCAAAGCGGCTCACCGATGATCCGCTGCTGCATCCGGGCGGCTCGGTGCCTCTCTACCGGCGTGTCCGCAACCGCTTCACCCGCGAAATCCTCTAGGCTATTCAGGCATCCCATGACGGTCGATACCCAACAACAGGGCGAGGAACGCGTACACTGGCTACCGATGATCGCTGCCATCTCCTCGATCAGCGTCGTCGGCATCGCCATCGGCCTCGGTATGCCGCTGCTCAGCGTCATCCTGGAAACGCGTGGTCATTCGGCCTCGATGATCGGCCTCAACACCGCCGTCGCCGGCCTTGCCTCGATCGCCGGAGCGCCGCTCGCCACCCCGCTCGCCATGCGCCTCGGTGTCGCCTGGACGATGCTGCTGATGATTGCCGCCGGCGCGCTTGCCTTCGTCGGCTTCCATTTCGCGCCGGATTTCTGGATGTGGTTTCCGCTCCGCGTCGTGCTGCATATCTCGTTGACGGTGCTGTTCATCCTGTCCGAGTTCTGGATCAGCACGTCGGCGCCGCCGCACCGGCGGGGCCTGGTGCTCGGCATCTACGCGACCGTGCTGTCGCTCGGCTTCGCCGCCGGGCCATGGCTGTTTGCCCATCTCGGCAGTGCCGGCTTCCTGCCCTTCGGCGTGACCATAGGCCTGGTGACGCTGGCCGCCATTCCGGTGCTGGCGGCGCGCGACGAGAGCCCGACGATCGTCGCCGACAGCGAGACCAGCCACTTTCTCCGCTACATCTGGCTGGTGCCGACCGCGACCTTCGCGGTGCTGGTGTTCGGCGCCGTCGAGACGGGCGGTTTTGCGC
>NZ_RZOT01000383.1:0-5916 GCF_003999085.1 Mesorhizobium sp. M4A.F.Ca.ET.090.04.2.1 | reverse complement strand
GGCGGCGGGAGGCCAGGCGACCGAGCGCCAGGTCGAGATCGTCGGATGGGCGCTCGCTGATGCGATGACTCCGGTCGATGTCAACGCCATGGTCGACGGCCAAGGCATAGCCGGCACAAACGCGTTCTTCGATCGTCCCGACGTCAGTCAGGCACTCGGCTCGACGAATGCCGCCGGCTGGCGAATCTCGTTTCCCGCCAGCAAGCTCGCGCCGGGCGACCATATGGTGAGCATCCTGGTGCATCCGTGGCAAGGCGGCGAACCGCGGCTCATCATGGAGCGCAAGTTCACCCTGGCACCGCCGCCGACTAGCGAGCAACGCGCGGTTCAGGCACTTGCCGAGAGACAACAGGCACCCGGCTACTGGCTGACGGATTTCACCAGTGGCACAGCGTTCGAGCAGACGCGCCAGGAACTGAACACCTACCTCAACGCTGTCATGGTTGACGTCCTTTCGCCCGTGGCGAACGAGGCCGGCGTGCCGGACATGCTGATGCGGGCGCGGCGATATCTGACGGACCAGATCGAACCCGGAGGCCTGGTCCGCTATCACGGACGACCCGATGCGCCGACGATCGGCACGCTGGGCTGCGCCATAACACCGGACGCCGACGACACGGCACTCGTCTGGCGCGTAGCGCCGAGCACGGACAGGACGCTGTTGGCCCCGGCGCTCGCCACCCTTGCGCAATATCGCAGGGCCGACGGTCTCTACAGGACCTGGCTCGCGCCGACGGAGCGCTATCAATGCCTCGACCCGGGGAGGGATCCAAACCCAGCCGATCTCGGCATCCAGATGCATGTGTTCATGCTGCTCGCCAAGGAAGACCCACCCGCGGCAAAAGCACTGTGCGAGGCCATGACCCGGAAAGCAGCCGATGGCGACGTCTGGGTGTACTACGCCGATGCCCCGCCTTTGCTCATCCTGCGGCTCGCCGAACTGCGCAAGGCCGGCTGCCCGCTACAGCTGCCATCGTCGCGCCTGCGCACGACAGTTCCCGGGCAACAGATTTGGATCAGAGCCATTCAGCTTCTGCAGTTGACGGAGGACGGCGCGGCCACGGCCGACACCCACCACGAGGCAACAGAACTTCTGGACAAGATCGCCGCCGATGATTTTTCCTTGCTCAGGAGCACCCCTCCGCTCTTCTATCATAATGATCTGACTGCCTCGGTGCGGCGATTCTACTGGTCGCAAGAGCTAGGATATGCATTGTGGCTGAGGCTCGATTTCGAAAACCGATCCAGGCAGACCAAGGCTGGCTGCCGATCCGACAGTCTCCAGCAGCGATGCGGTGAAAAGTGACACGAATTCCAATCGAAACGGCCATTGCGACGCGTCCTCGGCCAGGATTGTCCGCATATCGGCTGTTGTCCTGCGTCCGCTTCGATGAAGTGCTGGCGCTTCAAGGCGCGCCGCTGCTTGGGGCGATCCTATCGATCGGCACCCTGACAAGCGGCAACCTGTTGGAGATCGCCGCTCTCATGAGCGGCAATTTCTGTCTGGTCGCGCATGTCTTTGTGTTCAACGACTGGTCGGGAATCGATGGCGACCTCAACAACCCCCGGCGTGCCTCCGGGACTTTTGCCGCCAGAGGGTTGACGCGGACCGAAATCGGCTGCCTGGCGCTGTCGCTTCTGGCGCTCAGCCTCCTGCTGTTCGGATTGGTCGGCCAGAACACTCTCCTGCTCGGGCTAGCGATTGCCGGCCTCAGCGCGCTCTACTCCGCCCCTCCCGTTCACCTCAAGGGCGCGCCTTTGTTCAGCTCGGCGCTTCATCTTGCCGGCGGGGCGCTGCACTTTCTGCTCGGCTACGCAACCTTCACGGCGATCGACGCACGCGGCTTGGCCATCAGCTGCTTCTTCGGGCTGGTGTTCACCGCAGGCCATTTCACGCATGAAACGCGCGATCACGAGAGTGACGACCTCAACGGGATCCGCACGAACGCCGTGGCTTTCGGCAAGAGGCAGAGCTTCTTTGCCGGGCTTGCCTTGTTCACGGTGGCCTATGCCCTTCTGGTTGCGCTCGCGCTGTTGGGCCTTGTACCCCTCGTGCTCGTTCTGGCCGCGGCCCTCTACCCCTTGCATGTCCTGGCATCGTTGCGGGCCTTGCGCGAGGGCCTCACCTACGAAAGCCTGATCCGGCTTCAGGGACAGTATCGAGCGTTCTTTGCGATCATCGGACTGCTGATGCTCGCAGCAGCGCTTCTTGCCTAGGCCCGCCCCTCCCAATGCTTTCCGTAATCGTTCCTGTCTTCAACGAAGTTGCGACGCTGCCAAGCGTGCTGTCCGTCATCAGCAGCGCGCTTCCCGGCATCGAGAAGGAAATCATCGTCGTCGATGACGGATCGACCGATGGGACCCGCGAGCTGCTGCGAAGGAATTTTCCAGACGGGCCTCGCTCGGCCTCCGGCATGGTGGTCGGTGCCAACGGAGATCTAGTCTTCACCGACGATGCGGCGGATGCTCGAGTTACCGTGCGACCGCACTACCAGGAGCGCAACAGGGGAAAGGGCGCCGCAGTGAGGAGCGGGCTCGCGGCCGCCAGCGGGGATGTCATCGTCATTCAAGACGCGGACCTCGAATACGACCCCGCGGACTGGACCGTGATGTACGACCTGATCACCGGGCGTAAGGTTGCTGACGTGGTTTACGGCTCGCGCTTCTATGGCCGGCCGCATCGGTCACTCTATTTCCACCACTATCTGGCGAACAGGTTCATCTCGCTGATGTTCAACCTGCTCTACAACCAGACGCTCACCGACATCGAATGCTGCTACAAGATGTTCACACGTGAGGTCAAAGACCGCCTGCGTCTCACCTGCGACGACTTTGGCTGTGAAATCCAGTTGAGCGCCCAGATCGCACGCGCGCGCCGCTTGCGCATCTATGAGGTAGGCATCAGCTACTACGGCCGGACCTATGACGAGGGCAAGAAGATTGGCTGGCGCGACGGGATGAAGGCGCTCTGGTATCTGATCCGGTTCCGGATTTCTTCGTGACTTGTTGGCGCCGTTTCGGCAGGAGGAGGGTCAGCGCGACCAGGACCGCCAGATAGGCGCCGGTCCCTGTCGAACGATCGCCTGCTTGCGATGACGCCAGCCCCCAGGCGAGAGGCACAGGCCGACAACGCCTGCGAGACAATGTGGTTCTGCTCGCAAGCGTCAACCCGCTATGCTGGTGTGACGGACTGGAACCGTCCGCCCTCTCCGTGCATTTCGGTGGATCGTGAACAAGCCAACGTTCAATACCAATCGGGGCGGGCCGGCAGGCTGGACAATCAAGCTCGGTGATTCCCCCGTTATTGGCACGGCGATCCACAGCGGCTCCGACGTCGGGCCGACCTGCCAATCGCTCCTGTGCATTTCCAACTCGGACCGACGGAGGGAGGAAGACCCCTTCACCGAGCACTTTATCGCCGATTTCCCAACCCAGATCATTGTTCATCGATCGCGCTTCCAAGTCGATCTGAACCGCGCGCGCGCGGCTGCGGTCTATCGGTCGCCGGATCAGTCCTGGGGTCTGAACGTATGGCGAGAGCCGCCTGCCGAGCACATTGTCGACGAGTCCGTTGCCTTTCACGACGCGTTCTACGGCGAACTCAAGCGTGTCCTTTCCGATGTCGAGAAACGTTACGGCAAGTTCGTCCTGGTCGACGTCCACAGCTACAACCACCGGCGCGAAGGGCCGACGGCAGCGGCTGCGCCGCAAGATGTCGCGCCTGACATCAACATCGGCACATTCTCGATGGACCGCACGCGCTGGGCGCCGGTCGTCGACGCCTTTGTGGAAACGCTGCGCGGCCATCGTTTCCATGGTGACCCGATCGACGTGCGCGAAAATGTGTCTTTCCAGGGCAAGGGCGAACAGACCCGCTTCGTCCATGCCAATTTCCCCGAGACGGGGTGTGCCATCGCGGTCGAGTTCAAGAAGATTTTCATGGACGAATGGAGCGGCGAGCCCGACTGGGCGGCAATCGAACGACTGCGCGCCATGCTTGCGTCGACGGTGCCCGTGCTCGAGGCAGCGCTGCGGGGCATGACATGAAACCGAAGCTGGTCCAGGCTGCCTCTCCGTTGGCGACAATCGAATCGGACCTCGACGCACTTTTCCGGGACGGTAAGCCGATCCGCCGCGAGTTCGGCGACGGCGACCGTTTGCACATCGATCGGCCGCTGCCCTTTCTCTGCGTCCATGTCGGCTCGCAGCAGGATGCGGCATTCGATGTTGTTTCCGCCAGTGCGTCCTATCTGATCGTGGCCAATGCCGGCTTCGCCGGCGAGGTTGCGCGGCTGATGGCGAAGAGGATACGCGATCGTTGCGGCGCATTCCTCGTACTCGACATCGGCGAATTGGCCGAAGACCGGTTCCTGACGGAGGACGTTCCGTTCCTGCCGCCTTTCGAGATTGCACTGGCCGGCGGCGGCACGGCGGGTGAGAAGGCAGCGCTCAAGCGCTTCGCCGCCGCCGCGTCCGGACGCGACGCAAAATACCGCACGCCCCGCGTGGACGAATTCAATCCCACGACACGCGCCGAAGCACGGCTCCCGGACCATCTCGGCAATGTGGCGCGCCTGACGGTGCGCTTCGCGCCAATCTACAGGGTGCCAGGCACCGAGCGCGTCTATCCTGAATTACGCGACCTCATCGTCGCCAACATGGTGGATTCGGCGCTTCAGGCCGTCAGCGCCTTTCTGAAGGCATCAAAGCTGGAACCGCCGGCAACCCATCGTTCGCTGGGGCGACGCGCCTATATCGACGCTGTCGTGCGCGCCGACCGGGCGCTCGACAGCGTCGCGTCGACATTCGATTTTCTGCTTGCCGTCACACCGATCAACGCCGAACCAGCCTGGCAGGAATTCCAGGCCGGCGGCTTCGAGCGGATGCCTGCGCTGCTCTACAGGCCGCTTGAGTTCGAGGTTGCCGCGCAGAAGCGGAAGCTCTATTCGGTCTCCCTTGATCACCTGGAAGATCCGCTCCTGACCAGGCTGCTGTCCGAAAAGCAGCAGGAACTCGATCTTCAACTGTCGATGCTCGCGGCACGCGAAACGCCCAGCTTCGTCGAACTCGGTCGAGCACTGTATGGCAGCGTCGAGCCTAGCCTGGCGGCGAGGGCACGCACCATTCTCGAAAAGACGCCCCGCGTTGCTTCGACGGCCCGACAGAAGGGCCTGGGCGCCGACGCTGTCGCCGCGGCCGCGCGAGACATGATCGCCGGATACAGTGCCGCCTACGCCGATTTCGACGCTTCCGTGGAGGTCCGCGCCGACCTGCCGGCCGGCCTCCTCGTCTCTCGGAACCGGCTGCTGGTTTCGCGCGACACCAATCTTCCACCGGAGCGACTGACCGCACTGCTCAGTCACGAGATCGGTGTTCATCTGCTGACCTATTTCAACGGCGATGCGCAAGGGCTCGCCATCTTCCGCAACGGGCTAGCCGGTTACGAGGGCATGCAGGAGGGACTGGCCGTGCTGGCGGAATATCTGGTCGGCGGCATGACCGCGGCGCGGCTGAGACTGATCGCGGCAAGGGTTATCGCGTGTCAGGCGATGCTCGCCGGCGCACCGTTTGAGTATACGTTCCGCGTTCTGCATGGTGATTTCGGTCTCGATGATCGCAGCGCCTTCAACGTCGTTCTGCGCGTCTTTCGAGGCGGCGGCTTGGCAAAAGACGCCATCTATCTGCGTGGCGTGGCGCAGGTTCTTGATCATCTGAAGAGTGGCGGCAGTCTCACGCCGTTCTGGATCGGCAAGATCTCCGCGGCGCATTTCGCCGATATCCAGGAACTCAACGCGCGCGGCTTGTTGCGGGCGCCGCGGCTCGAACCTGCGTTCCTCTCTTCCGACGCAGCGCGTCCACGCCTGAAGAAGGCGATGGCGGGGATCGATCCGATCGATATGGTTGAGACGTGAGCGG
>NZ_RZOT01000382.1:0-5916 GCF_003999085.1 Mesorhizobium sp. M4A.F.Ca.ET.090.04.2.1 | reverse complement strand
GCGGCTTCGTCTATGTCTCGCAGGCACTGGTTGGTGAAGCTGTCGCGGCCGCCCAAACCGAGGATGGTCAATGGGCTCTTTCCTTCCATGCACACCAGCTCGGCATCATCGACACAAGGCGTATGACGCTTGTCCGCTGCAGCGCCGCGCTAACCAATCCGCTTGGCGCTGCAGCGGACAAATAGGGGGAGAACTGTTACCTATGTATCCGGTTCAAACTGTTACCCATCTATCGGCTGGACAGATACTCTGGCAACGCTCGCGCTCTTCGGTTAGCCTCCCGAAAATTCCTTGGCGGAAGGATGAACCTTTTTGGACCGATCGGCGACAGAGCTACGAGGAGCCAGGCGGCTCGACCGGCCATGACAGCGGCGATGGAGACCGATCGGGCGCTTGTCGACCGGGTCGCGAAGGGCGACCGGGCTGCCGTGCGGCTCCTGTTCATGCGTCACCACGCGCGGGTCTACCGTTTCGTGGTGCGCCAGACGGGATCGGAAATGATGGCCGACGATATCGCGAACGAGGTGTTCCTCGAGCTGTGGCGCCAGGCGCCCAGCTTCGAAGGACGCTCGGAAGTCTCGACATGGCTGCTCGGCATCGCCCGCTTCAAGGCGCTGTCCTCGCTGCGCAAGAAGAAGGAGGACTGGATCGACGACGATGACGCGGCCCAGGTCCCCGACAGCGCCGACACGCCGGAAGTCGTCACCATGAAGGAAGACAAGGGCGCCGCCCTGCGGCGCTTCATCGACGCCTTGCCGGAAGAACATCGCACGGTGATCGACCTTGCCTATTATCACGGACAGTCGGTGACCGAGATTGGCGAGGTGCTCGGCATTCCCGTCGCCACGGTCAAGACCAGAATGTTCTACGCCCGCAAGAAACTCGGTGAGGCCCTCAAGGCCGCCGGTTACGACAGGGGGTGGCCATGAGCGCCGCTGAAAAGATGTCGCGCCGCGACGAGATGGAAACGCTGCTGCCGTTCTACCTGAACGGCTCGCTGGAAGGCGCCGAGCTCGAAGCCGTCGAGGAATGGCTTGCGAGCGACCCGGCGGCGCTTGCCGCGCTCGGCGAGGCCGAGGCCGAATTCTCCGGCACCGCTGCCGCCAACGAGGCGATCCGCCCGCCGGCCGACGCGCTGAGCCGATTTGCCCGGACGCTCGACGCCGAGGCCGGTCCGGCGCGTGCGCCGGCCAGCCCGTCATGGCTCACGCAGGCCCTCAATCGCTTCTTGGCTGTGCCGGCCACTGTCGCCTGGGCGGCCGCAGCGGCGTTGCTGGCGCTGGTGGTGGTGCAATCCTTCGAGCAGCCCGGTGGCAAGGGCAATGATTTCGAGGTCGCCGGCACCGGGGACGAGCTGGCGAAGCTGCCGTTCGCTCTCGTCAAGTTCAAGCCGGAGGCGAAGATGTCCGACATCGCCGCCTTCCTTGATCAGAATGGGCTGAAGATATCAGGCGGGCCGACCGCCGCTGGCGTCTTCCATATTGCCTTGCCGGCCAAGACGAGCGCCGACTACGACAAGCTGCTTGGCCTTATTGCCGCCCAGCCCTTCGCGGATGCTGTGATTGAGGGAAGGAAACCGGTTGATGGCGGCTAGAGCAGTCATCGCATTCGCTGGATTTCTGCTGGCGGCGACGACAATCGCCGCCGCGCCCGTTTTTGCGCAGGGCAAGGACCAGCCGCCGGCGCAAACCGATTGTGCCGACCGGACAAACGCCGCCGGCGCCGACTGCGCCAAGGATGGCGGGACGTCCGGCACCGGGTCTGTCGGCGGCGCCGCCGTCTTTCTGCCGGCGCTGATCGTCGACCTGTTTCCCAATCCTCCCGGCGGTGCGGCGCCGCTGCCGACGCCCGACCCGCGCCGCGATCCGGCCAGTACTCTGCCGCCGCCGGCTCCGCCCGCGCCGCCCGTGCAGGCGCCGGCACTTGGCGGCCCGATCATTTCGCCGACCGACCTCATCGCCACCGAGCCGCAGCGCGCCATCGTCGGTGATTTCGTGCCCGACGAGGTGCTGGTGACGGTCGACGGCGATGCCGCTACCGTACAGCAGATCGCTGCTTCCTTCGGCCTCGAAGTGCGCTCCGAGCGCCAGTCGCGCCTGCTCGGCACCACGCTGGCGCGCTTCGGCATTCCCGACGGCCGTCCGGTCGGCGTCGTGCTGGCGCAGCTTGCCGCCGACGGCCGCACAAGACGGCGTGAGCCCAACCATGTCTATTCGCTGCAGCAGGCGGCCGGTATCGTCAACTATGCCTTCGATCGCATCGCGCTCGACGCCAAGGCGGCGAGCGGCGAGAATGTGCGCGTCGCCGTCATCGACACCGGAATCGACGACACCAACCCGGCGCTGTCGGGCGTCATCGCCGACCAGTTCGACGCCATGCCCAACGTGCCGGTCGAAAAGCGCGACCATGGCACCTCGATCGATGGCCTGATCGCCGGCGTCGGCGCGCTCAAAGGCATGGCGCCGGGGGCAAAGATCTACCATGCCCGTGCCTTCGAGGGTGGCAAGTCGACCATGGACGTCATCCTTTCGGCGCTCGACTGGGCGGCGGAGCAGGACGTGCGCATCATCAACATGAGCTTCGTCGGCCCGAAGAATGACCTGCTCGGCATTGCTTGCCGCAACGCTCGCTCGCTGGGCATCGTGCTGGTCGCCGCCGCCGGCAACAACGGGCCGAAAGCTCCCTATGGTTACCCGGCGGCCTTTGTCGGTGTCATCGCCGTGACCGCCACCGATGCCAAGGACGGGTTGATGCCGCAGGCCAATCGCGGCGCCTATGTCTTCATCTCGGCCCCCGGCGTCGAGATGGTGGCGCCGAGCGGCGCCGGCTCCGACGTCGTCACCGGCACGTCCTTTGCCGCCGCGATCGTCAGCGGGGCCATCGCCAACCTGATCCATGTCGCGCCCGACCGTTCGGCCGACGAAATCGAGAAGGCGCTGGCCGATACCGCAAGGGATCTCGGCCCGAAGGGCAGGGACAATGACTTCGGCTACGGCCTGCTGGACACCAAGGCGGCGGAAGCTGTGAAGAAGGAATGAGCTTCAGTCGAGATGGATCGGGTGCCCAATCAACAAACTTGTCGCCAATGGCCTGGATTGGTGGCAGTGGAAGTCATTAACGGTCATTCGACAGCAGTTACAGAATGACCGAGATGGGACTGGAAGCAAACTGACCGTTTCTGGGGTCCGCGATAGCTCGATAGCCGCGAATGGCTGGCCTCCGTCCATGACAGTCTCGGCGGGCCCGAGAGGGCACTATGATCAGATTTCAGTTCCCTCGCGCCGCTGCACTGCGGGGTCGTATTGTGAGAGTCCCACGATGCTTCAGCTTCGGCCACCACGGGCCAATCGCGACAATTGCCCTATCGGAATGGGCAAATCGTGATGCGCACATTCTATCGATTGGTTGCCGTTATGATCGTGGTGTCCGGCTTGACCGGTTGCATCAGTGTTTCCTACTACGCGCAATCCGTGCAGGGTCATCTGCAGATCATGACGGCGCGCAGGGATGTCGGAAAACTGATCGAGGACCCTTCGACGCCGAAGGCATTGCGCGCCCGAATGGTATCGGCGAGCGCCATACGACAGTTTGCAACTGATGAACTGGCGCTGCCCGATAACAGCAGCTACCGCAGCTATGTCGACATCGGTCGGGACTCGGTGACCTATGCCGTCTTTGCCGCGCCGGAATTCTCGCTGACGCCACGAACATGGTGTTTTCCCGTTTTCGGCTGCGTCCCCTATCGAGGATATTTCTCCAAGAAGTCTGCGACTGAAACCGCCGTCGAACTTCAAGGACAGGGCATGGACGTCTTTGTGACCGGCATCACTGCCTATTCCACGCTTGGCTGGTCAAGTGACCCGCTGTTAAGCACGATGCTCAGCCAGGATGAGACATATCTTGCTGCGCTGGTTTTCCATGAACTGGCCCACCAGCGCGTCTACGTGCACGGCGATTCCGCATTCAACGAGGCGTTCGCTGTCGCCGTCGAAACAACCGGGGTAAAAAAATGGCTGCGCGCCGCTGGCGCTACTGCGCAATTGCGCCGTTACGAAGCCGCTGAGAGGCGCAAAGCTGAATTTCTTACGCTTGTCTCCCAAACCCGGGACGAGCTAGGACAAATCTATGGCAACTCCGGCACCTCGGAGCAGAAGCGGGCCGCAAAGATGGCCGCGATTGAACGGCTGCGGACGCGCTACCGACACATGCGCGACAGGCGCTGGGGTCGATACCGGGGATACGATGCCTGGTTCGCCTCCCCAATCAACAACGCAAAGCTCGCCGCGACTTCCGTTTACAGTGATCGGGTGACCGCATTTCTCCGCCTGTTCGACTTGTGTTCGGGCAACTATGCACGGTTCTATGCGTCGGTTCGACGGATTGGCGTACTGGACGAACCTCATCGCGCCGAAACACTTGCGGCGGCAGATAGCTGCTATTGAGCCCGTCAATGTAAAGGCCGAAGCGTCTCCTTACGAAGTTCCTCGAGCGGCACGTGGCGAAGCTTGTCGGCGCCCCTCAGGAGTTTGACCCGACCGACCAGTCCAGGCCTTCTTTCGCCAAATGCCTTCGGCGCAGGAGCGCCGGCCCTATTGTCGCATCGTCGGAACGAATGCGATCAGCGGCTGTTTAGCCATCGAAGGGACCGCAACCAAGGATGTGGAATGTTTGACTTTCAGAACTTGGAACTTGCAATCGCGAGGCAACGCGTGAACCGGGCGGAACTCGCCCTTGAGCGTGCTGAGGAGATGCTCAACGAAGAGTGCGGCGTCGGTATCAACTTGGCGCTTTGCTGCCGGATCACGTCGGCGCGACGGCGTGTCCTTGATGCAAGAGCGCGCCTGATGAAGATCGATCGGACCAACCACCCACTGAGGGCGGCAGCCCGATGATAGCGACCTTTGACATCGAGACTGCCAAGCATAGCGCCACATATCGTGCTGCTAGGCTCGCGCTGCTGACGCATCAGGTCGTGCATCATATCGAACTGACGGACGCCGCGGGAGAGAAGGTCGAGCAGGCGCTGGCGAGGCTTGCTGAGGCGAACGCTCGCGCGGACGGGCGCGCGCAGCCGTAAGGCGACATCATCCGGCTGGAAGTTCGCGCAGCGATGCGGCGAGTTGCGGCCGCTGTTTCGGTTCTTGCCGTTTGATATCAATATGATTGTGGCCGAGGTGGTTGGCGCCGGTCATGCCCGCTGCTGCGCCCCAACGAAGTTCGGCTCGTTGACCGATATCAGGCGCATAGCGGCAGTTCGGACTCCGTCGCTGCGAGCGATTGAGTTTTGATCCTAACCCGGCGCGCCCGCCACCGACCCCCGCACCACCAGATCGACCGGCCAGACCTCGCCGCGGGCGCCCTCCTCGAGTCCTGATATGCGCGCCGCCAGGCGCTCTGCGACGCGGGCGCCGGCGAGCCGGATCGACGAGCGCGTCGTCGACAGCGGCACGGGGAAATTCTCCGGCTTCAGCCACGGAAAGACATCGTCATGCGCGATCAAGGACAGGTCGCCCGGAATGGTCAGGCCGAGATCGCGCACCGCGCGCACCACGCCGAGCGACATGATCAGGCTGGAGCAGGCGATCGCCGTCGGCGGCTCGCTCTGTTCGAGCAGGCGCCTGGCGGCGCGGTAGCCGTTCTCCTCGGTCATGGTGAGCGAACAGATATGGCGCTCGCCAAGCACGAGGCCAGTCGTGGTGAGTGCCCGGCGCATGCCGCGCTCGCGATGGATGGCGAAGGTCTCACGGTCGTCGCCGTTGATCAGCGCCAGCCGCCTGTGGCCGAGCTGGACCAGCAGCCGCGCCGCCTCGTGGAAGGCGCCCTCGTTGTCGATGTCGAGGAAGGCATAGTCGAAGTCGAAGCCCTCGCTGCGGCCATGGACGATGAAGGGGATGCCGAGCGTGTTGAGCAGCGCCA
>NZ_RZOT01000381.1:0-5930 GCF_003999085.1 Mesorhizobium sp. M4A.F.Ca.ET.090.04.2.1 | reverse complement strand
TTATAAGCAGGCGCTCGCCTTTGCACCCGGCGACACCGCGCTGCAGCAGAGCCTGATGCTGTCGCTGATCGCGCAGGGCCGCTTCGAGGAATCGCTCGTCTACGCCGACAAGCTCAAGGAAGTGCCCGACGTCGAGCGTTTCTCGCGCCTGGCGCTGGCGGTCGATTCCTTCCACAAGAAGGACTTCTCCAAGGCTGAGTACTGGTTGAAACTGTCGCTCGAATCCGATCTCGACCGGCTACTGTCCGGCGTCATGAGTGGCTGGGCCAAGGAAGGCGCCGGCGAGCCCGCTGATGCCATGGCCGCCATCGACAAGCTGCAGGGCCCCGACTGGTTCGGCCTGTTCAAGTCTTTCCACCGCGCGCTGATCGCCGATGCCGCGGGCATGTCGGAGAAGGCCGATCAAATCTACGCCGCGACGCTCCAGGACACCGCCGCCGGCGGTGCCGCGCCGGAGACATGGATGCGCAATGCGCAGGCCTATGCCTCGTTCCTCGCTCGCAAGGGCGACAAGGCCAAGGCGCTTTCGGTGCTCGACCAGGCCGAGGCGTTCGCGCCAGGCAAGCTGGAAATCACCACGCTCCGCGAAGAGATCAACAAGGGCGACAAGGTCGAGCCCTTCATCGCCGGCCCGTCCGACGGCGCGTCCGAGATCCTGCTCGATCTCGCCACCGCGCTCAATCGCGGCGGCGGCGAGCCGTTCGTACGCCTCTATCTGCAATATGCGCTGGCGCTGAAGCCCAACAGCGATGCCGCTCTGGTGCAACTCGCCGCCGTCGCCGAGCAACTGAAGGACGGCGAGGGCGCAATCGCTCTCTATCGCCGCATTCCCGGTTCCTCGCCGCTGAAGGAGCTTTCCGACCTGCAGCTCGGCCTCAACCTTGCCGATCTCGATCGCCATGACGAGGCGATCGCTCATCTGAAGGCGTTCGTCGACAAGCATCCGCAGGACATGCGCGCCTATCTGGCGCTGGGCGGGGTCTACTCCTCCAAGGAGGACTTCCGCTCGGCGGCCAATCTCTACGACAAGGCCGTCGAGGTGCTGAAGACGCCGACCAATGCCAACTGGAACATCTTCTATCAGCGCGGCATCGCCTATGAGCGGCTGAAGGAATGGCCGAAGGCGGAGCCGAACTTCCGCAGGGCGCTGGAACTGTTCCCCGACCAGCCGCAGGTTCTGAACTATCTCGGCTATTCCTGGGTCGACATGAACATGAACCTCAAGGAAGGCCTGGCGATGATCCAGAAGGCCGTCGATCTAAGGCCGAGCGACGGCTACATCGTCGATTCGCTGGGCTGGGCCTATTTCCGCATGGGCAGGTTCGAGGACGCGGTCCGCGAAATGGAGCGCGCCGTGTCGCTGAAGCCGGAGGACCCGGTGCTGAACGACCATCTCGGCGACGCCTACTGGCGCGTCGGCCGCAAGCTGGAAGCCACCTACCAGTGGAACCAGGCCCGCGACCTGAAGCCGGATCCCGACGTGCTTGCCACCTTGCAGCAGAAGCTGCTCAAGGGCCTGCCGGCGATCGAATCCAACACGGCGCAGGAAACCCCGAAGGTCAAGCCGGCCACGCCGGCGCCGAAGGGGTGAGCGGCACCGAAGAATGCTTTGAGCGGGGCTCTTCGTAGCCCCGCTTCGCTTTTAGAGAAGCTTGCGATACACGACGAACCCCGACCGCTCCGCCACCTTGTCGTAGAGTTGCATGGCCGTGTGGTTGGTCTCATGCGTCTGCCAGTACACCCGGCCCGATCCGGCCGCCTTGGCGCGTTCGTAGACGGCGTTGATGAGTGCCCGGCCGACGCCCTTGTCGCGCGCGGCCTCGGTGGTGAACAGATCCTGCAGATAGCAGTTCGCCGCGATCGCCGTCGTGCTGCGGTGATAGAGATAGTGGACGAGACCGAGGAGGCGTCCCTCGCTTTCGGCCACCAGCGCATGCACCGGCTCGTAGGCGTCGAAGAAGCGCGACCAGGTCATGGCCGTGATGTCGCCGGCAAGCGCCGTCTCGCCCGATCGGCCGTAAAAGGCGTTGTAGCCGTCCCATAGCGGCAGCCATTGCTCGAAATCCTCTCGCGTGATGGGTCGGATGCTGATGGAATCTGGCATGGCTGGGGCCTGCTGTTGCTGATGGCGGAGACATGGAACAGACCGCAGGCTCGTCGTGCCGGCAATGGGCCAGCCGTCGGCTTGCCTTGACGCTTGCCAGCCGTGCCTCTAGAGCGTGGTCCCCATCCAGCCGCTCCATCGAGGCCGCCGTGACCGTCGACATTCCCGCCCACATGCATCCCAGCCGCTCCTTCCAGGGGCTGATCCTGACCTTGCACAATTACTGGGCGAACTATGGCTGCGTCATCCTGCAGCCCTACGATATGGAGGTTGGCGCCGGCACCTTCCACCCGGCAACCACCTTGCGCGCGCTGGGTCCGAGGCGCTGGAACGCCGCCTATGTGCAGCCATCGCGCCGCCCGAAGGACGGGCGCTATGGCGAGAACCCCAACCGGCTGCAGCATTATTACCAGTATCAGGTGATCCTGAAGCCGAACCCGCCCAACCTGCAGGAGCTCTATCTTGGCTCGCTTGAAGCCATCGGCGTCGATCCGCTGCTGCACGACATCCGTTTCGTCGAGGACGATTGGGAAAGCCCGACGCTGGGCGCCTGGGGGCTCGGCTGGGAGTGCTGGTGCGACGGTATGGAAGTGTCGCAGTTCACCTATTTTCAGCAAGTCTGCGGCATCGAATGCGCACCGGTCGCGGGCGAGCTCACCTACGGTCTGGAGCGGCTCGCCATGTATGTGCAGGGCGTCGACAATGTCTATGACCTCAACTTCAACGGCCGCGAGGGCGCCGACAAGGTCACCTATGGCGACGTCTTCCTGCAGGCCGAGCAGGAATATTCGCGCCACAATTTCGAGTTCGCCAACACCGCGATGCTGCTCAGGCATTTCGAGGACGCCGAGGCCGAATGCAAGGCGCTGCTCGCGGCCGGCACGCCCGGATCGAATGACGTGGGCGCAAGGCACCGCATGGTCCTGCCCGCCTACGACCAGTGCATCAAGGCCAGCCACGTCTTCAACCTGCTCGACGCGCGCGGCGTCATCTCGGTCACCGAGCGGCAGAGCTACATCCTCAAGGTGCGCAACCTGGCCAAGGCCTGCGGCGAGGCCTTCCTGCAGACCGAGGCGGGCGGCCTGGCGGCCTAAGTGTGTCGATATTCAGGTGATGCCGGCCTGCAAACGCCGGTTTTCTGCGCTTCCGCTACTCACGTACGTCAAGTACGCTCCGCTCCGGGTCTCGAAAACCACCGTTTTCGGCTCGGCCTGACCTTAATCTCAACGCACCTTAGTTCAAGGCGCTTTGGCCAATTTTGAGTGAAGCTGTGATCGGCAACGAGCTCTGGCTGCTTGCGCTGTCGATCGTCCGCAACGCCTGCCGCACGCCCGGCATCGTGAACGTGCCATGCATCTGGGCGGCGAAACAGGCGCTCAGTGCGAGGATTTGCAGGGTTCTCGATACGGTCTTCATGGTCGTTCAGCCAATAGGTCTCTGCCTGAGCGTTGGTCGCTTCAGCGCCGCGTTCGGTTCATGGGATTTCTGTTCTTAGGACGGGTGCGCCCGCTTGGTCCCGACAAAGACCTGATAATTTCCTGAAATCGGCCACCCCGGCGGCCGGCGGGCAGGGGTGACAGCGGCGAGCCGAGTTGCTATGCCCCGCCCGGACCGTTCGCCCCGCATGAGTTGATCCCTATGCCCGACCTGCTTCTGGAACTTCGCTCCGAAGAAATTCCCGCGCGCATGCAGCGCAAGGCCGCGGGCGACCTCAGGAAGATGCTGTCCGACGGCCTGGTCGAGGCCGGCCTCACCTATGAGGCAGCGCGCGAGTACTGGACGCCGCGGCGCCTGGCGCTCGACATTCGCGGCCTGACGGCGCGCTCCAAGGACATTCGCGAGGAGATCAAGGGCCCCGCCACCTCGGCGCCCGAACAGGCGGTGCAGGGCTTCCTGCGCAAGGCGGGCCTCGCCTCGATCGCCGAAGCGCATGTCCATTCCGACCCGAAGAAGGGCGACTTCTATGTCGCCCACATCTCCAAGCCGGGCAGGGCGGCGGAAGAGATCATCGCAGAGCTGGTGCCAGGCATGATCCGCAGCTTCCCGTGGCCGAAATCGATGCGCTGGGGGCCGGCCTCGGCCAGGCCCGGTTCGCTGCGCTGGGTGCGGCCGCTGCAATCGATCGTCTGCACCTTCGGCCCCGAGACCGAGGAGCCCGTCGTGGTCGATTTCGAGATTGACGGCATCCGTTCCGGCAACGTCACCTATGGCCATCGCTTCCACGCTCCGGGCGAATTCACCGTGCGTCGCTTCGACGACTATGTTTCGAAGCTGGAAGCCGCCAAGGTCGTGCTCGACGCCGAGCGGCGCAAGGAGATCATCCTGGCCGACGCCCGCAACCTTGCCTTTGCAAATGGTCTCGACCTGGTCGAGGACGACGGATTGCTGGAAGAAGTCTCCGGCCTCGTCGAATGGCCTGTCGTGCTGATGGGCGAATTCGAACAGGACTTCCTCGCCATTCCGCCCGAGGTCATCCGGCTGACCATCCGCGCCAACCAGAAGTGCTTCGTCACCCGGCCGCAAGGGGCGGGCGAGGACCTGTCCAACCGCTTCATCCTCGTCGCCAACATCGAGGCCAGCGATGGCGGCAAGGAGATCGCGCACGGCAACGGCAAGGTGGTGCGAGCCCGCCTGTCCGACGCGCTCTATTTCTGGAAGACCGACCAGGGCGACCTGCCCGATCTCGGCGAACTCCAGGCGTCGGCGGAGAAGTTCGGGCTGGATCTGAAAAAGCCGCTCGACCAGCGCATGGCCCGCCTCGACCATCTCGACGTGACCTTCCACGCGAAGCTTGGCACGCAAGGAGCACGCGTCGAGCGGATCAAGCGGTTGGCCGAGGAACTGGCGCCGATCGTCGGCGCCGACCCGGCGCTGGCGCGCCGCGCCGCGGTGCTTGCCAAGGCAGATCTGCAGACCGAAGTAGTCGGCGAGTTCCCGGAATTGCAGGGCGCCATGGGCCGCAAATATGCGCTGCTGGAGGGTGAGCATGCATCCGTGGCCGCGGCCGCTGAAGAGCACTACAAGCCGCAAGGCCCGTCCGATCGCGTGCCGACCGATCCGATCTCGGTTGCCATCGCGCTCGCCGACAAGCTCGACACGCTCACCGGTTTCTGGGCCATCGATGAGAAACCAACTGGCAGCAAGGATCCGTTTGCCCTGCGCCGCGCTGCGCTCGGCGTGGTCAGGATCCTGATCGAGAACCGCGTTCGTTTGGCGCTGACATCGATCTTCGCCAAAGCCTTTGCAAACTTTGCAGGCGGCGCGAGCCCGCAGTCCGACCTCCTCGCCTTCTTCCACGATCGCCTGAAGGTCTATCTGCGCGACCAGGGCGCACGGCACGACCTCATCGATGCCGTCATCACGCCACAGTCCGACGACCTGCTGCAGATCGTGCGCCGCGTCGAGGCGCTGGGCTCATTGCTCGACACCGACGGTGGCAAGAACCTGCTCGCCGGCACCAAGCGCGCCGCCAACATCCTGGCGGCGGAAGAGAAGAAGAAAACCCTCATCGCCGAGACTGTTGAGCCGGCTCTTCTGCGCGAAGAAGCGGAAAAGAAGCTCTATGCCGCGGTGAATCAGGCCGAGAAGGAAGCCGGCCAAGCGATTCAGAACGAAGATTTTTCCGCCGCCATGCTGGCGCTTAGCGTGTTGCGTGAACCGGTTGATTCATTCTTTGAACAGGTTCTCGTCAATGATGAGGACCAGGCCGTGCGCGCCAATCGTCTGGCGCTGCTTGCCCGCATCCGCGCCGCCACCGATCAGGTCGCGGATTTCTCCAAGATCGCCGGCTGACGGCCGAAAACGCGGGCCTGGAATTGCCTGCGCC
>NZ_RZOT01000380.1:0-5950 GCF_003999085.1 Mesorhizobium sp. M4A.F.Ca.ET.090.04.2.1 | reverse complement strand
CAGCAGTGTCACCACGGCCATTGCCGCAATGCTCATGATCCCGAGCGGAAAAAGAGCGAGAAACAGGAGCCAGCAGCAGCCCAGGCAAAACAACCCGTGCCTTACGCCCATATGTACCGCGCCCCAAGGACCATCGCGCCATGAGGTCAGTATGAAGCCGATTGGCGTGCGGCACTTGGCCAGGCACAGATCTTTCAGTGGGGAAAGTTGGTACGCGCCCGCAACCATCAACAGCGCGCCGCCGATGCGCGCGGCCATCGCCGTGGACAATCCCACACGCCCGGCAAGCATCTCCGCGCCCGCCGCGCCGGCAAAGGCGAGAACGCCCATCACCCCCCAGACCAGCATGTACCCGGCCACGAAGATCCAGGTCGAGACAAAGGCATCGCCGCGCCCCTGTTTGCCGGTCTGCACACGGTGAAACGTCAGGATCATCGGCGCGGCCGTCGGGAACATCATGGCGATCATCATGATCGTCCACACTGCAAGAAACAGCGGCGCCTGCATGCCCATGGTCGGTGAGTAGATTTCCATCGGCATGTCGGTGTCCATGCCGATCCGCTGCCAGATCAGCAAGGACCAGGCTGCCGTGGCGACAACGATCAACAGCGCGAGAATGATGTTTCGCTGCAGCGTCAGCGGGTCCGGTCCGACCATGCGCCAGGCCTATTGCTGGCCGGACCAGTTGATCGAGGCGTAATGTCCGTTTCGGCGGGAATTGTCCCAGTGCATGCCGTGGTCGCTGAATGTGCTGCCTTCTACGCCCGCCGCCAGCACCAGCCTCTCGGGATTGACGGGATGGCCGGTCGCCGCCCACATCTCACCATCCTCGCGCATCGTCGGCAGGGGTTCGACCGCCATCTGCATGACGCCTGCAATCTCCGCCGACCGCTTCTTGCCGTCGACTTGGTATTTGATTGGCACCTTCTTGGCTCCGAGGTTGGTGCTGATCAATGGCGCGAAGGCGGCCATCGGGCCGCCCGCGGCGCCGGTGAAGATCGCGCCCAGCGCTTCTGTCTGCCTGTCGTCGGCCTGCTCGTCGATATAGGCGGCAGCCGTCCAATTGCCGTCCGCCATCGGGCCTGGTGTATGGGCGATCATCGCAACGTTGAGTCCATCCAGCCGAACGTCGCCAAATTTGCCCGTGTCGATATGAAAGACCAAGGCAACATCGCAAGCACCTTGCGTCGGCTTCGATGTCAGTTGCGCATTGGTGGAAATCAGGCACGGGCATACGACGTCGCAACTACAATTCTCGAAATAGTCCCCGGACAATTGCCAACTGGTTGCCATTTGCACCTCCCGGCTGCGTCAGGCGCGTCGGCATGGATCGCTTTGGCGAGGGGTGGCGCCGCCCACGCGTCGTGGGAACGGCAAATAGCCCACGCCGCGACTGTGTTCGGCACGCCAGGGCATATAATTCAAGTTGCACCTAATGGAGGGTACGCCGATGCCCTGCACTGTCAAGCCGCCGGCTCCGACGCTGAAATCGTTCGAGCCCGCGTCGCTTCTCTCCTTGCTCCGCCCTAGAATGACGACGGCTATGGCTTCCTTCGCACCCTCTGTTCCGTCGCTATAGCCAATCCCCGCTGGTAACGAAAAGGGCCGGCGAAGCCGCCAGCCCTTGTGGTGTTTATCACCAATATATCAGGCCTGCTTGACCTTAAGCCAGAACTTTATTTGTCGGCTAAATAACGCGCCGCCTCAACGCTCTACCGCTCGTCCTTTAGCCGCCGGCAGAGCTCGTCGAGCTGGTCCAGCGTCCGGTAGTTGACGCGAATTGTGCCGCCGCGCTCCTTATGCTCGATCGAGACGATCATGCCGATCGTGTCGGTGAGCAGCTTTTCCAGCGCCAGCGTGTCGGGGTCCTTTTCGACCGGCTCGGCCTTCTTCGCCTTGACCGGCGTCGGGCCAGCCGGCATCTGCGCCAGCGCTTCGGCCTGGCGCACCGAAAGTCCTTCCTCGACGATGCGCTTGGCGAGGCCTGCCGGATCCTCGGCCGTCACCAGCGTGCGGGCGTGGCCGGCCGACAGCGCGCCATCGACCAGCATGTCGTGAATCACGTTGGGCAGCTTCAGGAGCCGCAGCGTGTTGGCGACATGGCTGCGGCTCTTGCCGATCACCTGGCCGAGATCGGCCTGGGTGTAGCCATGCTCGTCGATCAGTTGCTGGTAGCCCTGCGCCTCCTCGACCGGGTTGAGGTCGGCGCGCTGGACGTTTTCGATGATCGCCAGCTCCAGCGCCGTGCGGTCGTTGACCTCGCGCACTATGATCGGCAGTTCGGTCAGGCCGGCGCGCTGCGCCGCCCGCCAGCGCCGCTCGCCGGCGATGATCTCGTAGCGGCCGGGCTGCGACGGCGACGGCCGCGCCACCACCGGCTGCACCACGCCGTGCTCGCGGATCGACTGCGCCAGATCGGTGAGCTCGGCATCGCCGAAATGCCGGCGCGGATTCTTCGGATTGGGGCTGACGAATTCGATCGGCACCTTGCCGTCGGCCGCCATGCTCTGCTTTTCCGGGACTGCGGGACGATCGATCTCGCCGATCAGCGCCGCAAGGCCACGGCCGAGTCTCTTTCTTGAAAGGTCTTCACTCATAATCTGTCCAGATCGTTTCGGTATCGAATCGGGGCTTGGCCGCTATCAGGCGGCGCGCAATTTGCGCTCGCGGCGGATCACTTCCGAGGCGAGCTGCAGATAGGCCTGGCTGCCCGAGCATTTGAGGTCGTAGAGGATCGCCGGCTTGCCGTAGGATGGCGCCTCGGAAACGCGGACATTGCGCGGGATGATCGTCTCGTAGACCTTGTCGCCCATGTGGGTGCGCACGTCCTGCACCACCTGGTTGGCGAGATTGTTGCGGCCGTCGTACATGGTGAGCACGATGCCCTGGATGGTGAGATCCGGATTGATCGTATGCCGCACCTGCTCGACCGTCTCGAGCAATTGGCTGAGACCCTCCAGCGCGAAGAACTCGCACTGCAGCGGCACGAGAACGGAATCGGCCGCGGCCATTGAATTCAAGGTCAAGAGGTTGAGCGACGGCGGGCAGTCGATCAGCACATAGCCGAACGGCGCCGAACGCTCGGCCGCGGCGCGCAGCGCGTTGCGCAACCGCAGCACCCGGTCCGGCGCCGAGGCGATCTCCATCTCGATGCCGAGCAGGTCGAGTGTCGACGGCACGATGGATAGACCGGGCACCGCCGTCGGCACGGCGGCCGCTTCCAGCTCGAGCTCGCCGGTCAGCACGTCATAGGACGACACCGTGCGATCCTTGCGGTCGATGCCCAATCCCGTGCTGGCATTGCCTTGCGGGTCGAGGTCGACGATCAGCACCTGTTCGCCGATGGCGGCCAGCGCCGTCGCCAGGTTGATCGCCGTCGTCGTCTTGCCGACGCCGCCTTTCTGGTTGGCGACGGTGATAATACGCGGTCCAGTTTTCATGGGTCGATGCCAGTGATTCATTGCGGTTTCGCCGGGCGCAGATTGGTGATTTCCAGGATGACGCCGTGAGGGTCGGTCATGCTTGGATGTTCTACCAGATCGAAGGCCCAGCGGTGAGTGCTTTCTTCCACTTCGGCGCGGTAATCCCGGCCTTTGTGGAAGAGCGCGCGCGCACCCTTGGTCAGCCACGGCGCCGCAAGATCAAGCAAGGCCGGCAGCGCCGCAAGCGCCCGCGCGGTGACGATTTCCGGTTCCGGAACAAGCGAATAGCTGTCGTCGATGCGCCGCGCTACGACACGCGCCGGCAGGTCGAACTGGCCAATGACGGCTTGCAGGAACGAGGCCTTCTTGCGGTTGCTTTCGACCAGATCGATCGAGGCCCCCTCGCGCTCGGCAAGCAGGAAACCAAGCACCAGGCCGGGAAAGCCACCGCCCGAGCCGAGGTCCACCCAGCGCCTGGCCTTTGGCTCGATTCGAGCGAGTTGCGCGCTATCCAGTATGTGCCGGCGCCAGACATCGTCCAGCGTCGACGGCGCGGCAAGATTGATGCTGCGGTTCCATTTCAGGAAGACCTGTTCGAACGCAACCAGACGCTCGAATGTTTCACGTGAAACCGGGCCCGCGGCCTTTTCCAGGCTCTCCCATGCGGCAGAGCTCACGCGACATGCCTCTGAGCGGCTGCCTCGGCGTTGCGAACATGGGCAACGATGATTGCGAGTGCCGCCGGCGTCATCCCTTCCATGCGCTGCGCATCGGCGATGGAGCGCGGCTGCCGCGTTTTCATCTTCTGCTTCAGCTCATTGGAAAGGCCGGGGACATCGGTGAAATCGAGCGATGCCGGGATCACTCGGCCTTCCTCATGCCGGATTTGCGCGACATCGGCTTGCTGGCGGTCGAGATAGACTGAATATTTCGCTTCCGTTTCGAGGCACTCGGCCGTCTTGGCACCGATTGAGGCGAAGCGCGGTTCGACGCGGGCCAGCCAAGCCAGATCGACACCGGGGTAGGCGAGCAATTCATAGGCCGAGCGGCGCACGCCATCCCTGTTGATCTCCAGCCCATGGCGCGCCGCCTCATTGGGGGTGAACAGCACGCTCAATGCCAGTACCCGCGCCTTTGCAAGATCTTCGTTCATCGCGTTGAAGCGCCGCATCCGTTCCGCCGAGGCGATCCCCAGCCGATCCGCCATCGGCGTCAACCGCTCATCGGCATTGTCGGCCCTGAGCGACAGGCGGAACTCGGCGCGCGAGGTGAACATCCGATAGGGCTCGGCGATGCCGCGGCTGGTGAGGTCGTCGACCATGACGCCGATATAGGCTTCGGTGCGACTGAGCACGATCTGCTCGCTATCGGAGGCCTTGCGCGCTGCGTTCAGACCGGCGAGCAGCCCTTGCGCTCCGGCCTCTTCGTAGCCGGTCGTGCCATTGATCTGTCCGGCGAGGAACAGGCCGCCGACCCGCTTCGTCTCCAACGTCTGCAGCAATTCGCGTGGATCGACATGGTCGTACTCGATGGCATAACCCGGCTGCAGCATGGTTGCCCGCTCCAGCCCCGGAATCGTCTTCAAAATGTCGAGCTGGACGTCCTCCGGCAACGAGGTCGAGATGCCATTCGGATAGACGGTGTCGTCGTCGAGGCCTTCCGGCTCGAGGAAGATCTGGTGGCCTTCACGGTCGCCGAACTTGACGATCTTGTCCTCGATCGACGGGCAATAGCGCGGCCCCACCCCTTCGATCGAGCCGGAATACATGGCCGAGCGGCAGAGATTGGCGCGGATCAGCTCGTGCGTCTCCGGCGTCGTGCGCGTGATGCCGCAATGGATCTGCGGGTTCCGGATCGTGTCGGTCAGCAGCGAGAACGGCACCGGATACTCGTCCGCCGCCTGGCTTTCCAGCGACGCCCAGTCGATGGTCCGACCGTCGAGGCGAGGGGGTGTTCCGGTCTTCAGGCGCCCGAGCCTGAACCCCGCACGGCCCATCGTTGCCGACAGGCCAAGACTCGCTTGCTCGTTCATGCGGCCGGCGACGACCTTCTTCTCACCGATATGGATCAAGCCGCGCAGGAAGGTCCCGGTGGTCAGCACCACCGCGCCGCAAGCCAGGCGGCGATCGCCCGACATCCGAACGGCCGCGATCTGCCCCTCCACGATTTCAAAGTCGAGAACTTCGCCTTCGATCACCTCGAGATTGTCCTCCTGCCGAATCGCTTCCTGCATGGCGAGGCGATAAAGCTTGCGATCGGCCTGCGTGCGCGGGCCGCGTACGGCCGGCCCCTTGCGGCGATTGAGCAAGCGGAACTGGATGCCGGCCGCATCGGCGATCCGGCCCATCAGACCATCCATCGCGTCGATCTCGCGCACCAGATGGCCCTTGCCGAGGCCGCCGATCGCCGGGTTGCAGGACATGACGCCGATCGTGTCGAAACGCAGCGTCACCAGCGCCGTCCTGGCGCCGGCGCGTGCCGCGGCGCTGGCCGCCTCGCAACCGGCATGGCCGCCGCCTACCACAACC
>NZ_RZOT01000037.1:0-18630 GCF_003999085.1 Mesorhizobium sp. M4A.F.Ca.ET.090.04.2.1 | reverse complement strand
CAACCCAACCCGCTCTCCTCGCTGTCGGCGCCAGTGGGTTCCTTTTCTCGATGATGTCTGGTACGAAAAAATGCTTTGGAACAACGCAAACATGCCTTACTGCTTTTTGCGTCAGATCATAATTCAGCAATATCAAATTCGGGTTGGTCGATGATGCCAATCTGTCAATTTTGGTAAAATAGGCTCCGTCGGCGACCTTCGTGCCGAATGCCTTCTTTTGGCTTTTCAGCTCGAATTGATCACTGCAACTGCTGCAGAAAAAGTCGGCAACAGGTAAATTAGCAGCGAATTTTTCTAGACGGGAGCTTCCACAATTGGGGCAATAAATCCATTGGGAGGCCCACTGCTCAGTCCAAATTCTGGCTTGTTGTGATCCACTGTTATATTTTGCTTGTGTCTCTTCAAAACCAAATTTCATTCGCGATCAAAGCCATCTGTTAGCAGACGCCAATAAACCTGAACTTACAATTCGGCAATGGACGATCAAGAGCAAGCCGGAATGATCACCGCCTTCGCCGAGAAGGAAGGCTACAAGCCAGGCAGCAAATACATCGCTACCAAAATGAGTGGAAACAGTGCTGCCGGGCTCGCCGGAAACATTTTGGTCGGAGGCTTGATTGGCGTCGGTGTTGATGCGGTGACCGGCGCAACGTTGGATCATTTTCCGAACCCTCCGGTGATAACCTTGGTTCCCGTCGACGCCGTCCGCCAGAGCACCAAGGCGGTGGTGCCGCCTCCGCCGCCGCCGCGAGAAACAACAGTGCGCCGAACTGGAGTCTGAGAGAAAGGCACATGAGCCTATCCGGCAGTGGCAAAGCCGGTACCGATGACGCCGCATTGGTATCACCGGTGTTGATCACCGATCTGCAGATGTAGCCGAGTTCTACTCCGCCGCCTCGTACCCCGCGATGCCCTTGATCTCGAGAAAATCCTCGAGCCCATACTCGGCGTATTCGCGGCCGTTGCCGGACTGCTTGTAGCCGCCGAAGGGCAGGCCGGCGTCCCAGGTCGGGTAGTTGATGTAGACGTTGCCGGAGCGCATGCGGGCGGCGACGGCGCGCGCCTTCTCGATGTCCCTGGCCTGGATGTAGGAGGCAAGGCCGAAGACGGTGTCGTTGGCCTGCTCGACCGCCTGCTCGACCGTGTCGTAGGGCATGATCGCCAGCACCGGCCCAAAGATCTCTTCGGTGGCGATGCGCATGTCGTGCGTGACGTCGGCGAAGACGGTCGGGCGGACAAAGTAGCCGCGGTTGAGCTCGGCCGGGCGGCCGGGGCCGCCGGCGACAAGCGTGGCGCCCTCGTCGATGCCGCTCTGGATCAAAGCTTGGATCTTGTCGAACTGGAGCTGGCTCACCACCGGGCCGAGCTTCGAGCCCGGCGCGTCGGCCGGGCCGACGGTGAATTTCTCGGCCGCCGTCTTAGCATAGGCGGCCGCCTCGTCGTGACGGTCGCGCGGCACGAACATGCGGGTCGGCGCGTTGCAGGACTGGCCGCTGTTGCCGAAGCAGCCGGCGACTCCCTTGGTGACGGCCCTTTCGAGGTCGACATCGGGGAACAGGATGTTGGCCGACTTGCCGCCAAGCTCCTGGTGCACGCGCTTGACCGTGTCGGCGGCGGCCTTGGCGACCAGGATGCCGGCCCGGGTCGAGCCGGTGAACGACATCATGTCGACATCCGGGTGGCTGGCCAGCGCCTGGCCGACGGTCGGGCCATCGCCGTTGACGAGATTGAAGACGCCCTTCGGCACGCCGGCCTCGTCGATGATCTCGGCGAAGATGATGGCGTCGAGCGGCGCGATCTCCGACGGCTTCAGCACCATGGTGCAGCCGGCGGCGAGCGCCGGGCCGACCTTGCAGGTGATCTGGTTCAGCGGCCAGTTCCATGGCGTGATCAGGCCGACGACGCCGATCGGCTCCTTGACGATGAGCGAGGAGCCTTTCACGTGGCGGAACTGAAAACTCTTCAGCACCTCGGCCATCTTCTCCAGATGCGCCTGGCCGACGCCAACCTGGCTGTCCAGCGCCATCTGGCGCGGCGCGCCCATCTCGCGCGAGATTGCCAGCGCCAGGTCCTTGCTGCGCTTCTTGTAGACCTCGATGACGCGGTTGAGGATATCGAGGCGCTCCTCAACCGAGGTGAAGCCGAAGCTGTTGAAGGCGCGCCTGGCGGCGGCTACCGCCTTGTCGACATCGGCCTTGGTGCCGAGCGAAATCTGCGCGAAGGCGTCCTCGGTGGACGGATCGATGACATCGAGATTATTGGGCACCACCGGATCGACCCAGGCGCCGTCGATGTAGAACTGCAGATTGTGAGACATGCTTTTCGCTCCCTGTGGGCCAGCGGGCTTCGCTTGTGGCGAGTGATCGTCGTATACGGCCAGAAATAACGATGCGGCAGCCGCCCTGTCAAACGCAAGCGGCGGTGATTGAGCCAGCGTGTGGAATTCGCCATCGATACCGCCCAAGACAATGCGGCGGTTTCGGGAAAACGACGTCTATTAAGACAGGACCGTGCTCAATCGTTCGGAAAACTCGATCATTATAACTCAAACAATTCGTTGGAAAGATTGGTTTCGGAATGGCATTCCCACGACGAAGGCGCCTGGAGAACCCCTTTGCCCGTCCTGCCCGCCACCGCGAACAATCTTCCAAACGGCCTGACCTCCACCGGCAGTAGCTCTGCCCTGACTTCGATCTCGTCCGGCGTCGTCCCGGGGCTTGTGCTGGCGGCGATGATCACCAGCGTCGCCTATTCGGCGCGCAATGTCTCCGGCTTTGCCCTGCTCAGCCCGATGATCCTCGCCGTGGTGGCCGGCATGATCTATTCCAACGTGCTCGGCACGCCCGCCCATGCCAAGGCCGGCATCGCCTTTGCGCAGCGCCGGCTGCTGCGCTTCGCCATCGTGCTGCTCGGCTTCCAGCTGACGCTCGGCCAGGTCGCGGCGATCGGCATTGGCGGCGTCGGCATCATTGCGGCCACACTCGGCGCCACCTTCGTCTTCACAATCACGCTCGGCCGGCTGATCGGCGTCGACCGCAAGCTGGCGCAACTGATCGCCGCCGGCACCTCGATCTGCGGCGCCTCGGCGATCGTCGCCACCAACATCGTCACCGAGGCGCGCGACGAGGACGTCACCTACGCGGTTGCCGGGATCACGCTGTTCGGCACCGTCGCCATGCTCGGCTTCCCGCTGCTGGCGCCGGTGCTCGGCCTCGACCAGCACGCTTTCGGCTTGTGGGCCGGCGCGTCAATCCATGAGGTGGCGCAGGTTATCGGCGCCGGCTTCCAGGACGGCGCCCAGGCCGGCGAGACGGCGACCGTCGCCAAGCTGACGCGCGTCGCCATGCTGGCGCCGATGGTGATCACGCTCGGCCTGATGGCACGCCGCGGCAACGCCGACGGCTCGGCCGCGAAGCCGCCGATGCCGTGGTTCGTCGTCGCCTTCGTCGCGGTGGTGGGGCTGAACAGCCTGGTCGCCATGCCGGCCGCAGTGCATTCGGCGATTGCTTTGGCCACCCAGATCATGCTGACCATGGGGCTCGCCGCCATGGGCCTCCAGGCCGACATCTCGCAGCTCCGCTCGCGCGGCCTGCGCCCACTCGTCCTGGCCTTCTCGGCCTTCCTGTTCATCGCGGCGTTTAGTCTGACGCTGGTGAAGTTCGCCTAGTGGGCATGTTGAGATTCAGGTCAGGCCGGCCTCATCTAAATATCAATGCCCTAATCCTCGAAGGAGCTTGCCGCGACAAAGATCGCGGCCAGCTTCTCGATGCCGGCCTGGTCGTCCTTGTCGAAGCGGCCGGGCAGCGGGCTGTCGAGGTCAAGCACGCCGAAGACGCCGTCATTGTCCCTGAGCAGCACCACCAGTTCCGAGCGCGAATCCGCGTCGCAGGCGATGTGGCCGGCAAAATCGTGGACGTCCTTGACCAGCATCGACATGCCCAAATCAACCGCCGTGCCGCACACGCCCTTGCCCACGGCGATGCGTACGCAGGCCGGCTTGCCCTGGAAGGGGCCGAGCACTAGCTCTTCGTCCGATTGCAGGAAGTAGAAGCCGGCCCAGTTGAGGTCGGGCACCATCTGGTAGATCAGCGCCGAGGTGTTGGCGGCGTTGGCGATCGGGTCGCGCTCGCCGTCGAGCAGCGCCTTCATCTGCGCGGCGAGTTCATTGTAGAAGGCCGCCTTGTCCGTGCTCTCGATGGTCTTTGCCGCAAACATCGCCATGCCTCCGTTGCCAGGGCGCAGAAGTGCCCGCTCGGCTCTCTCTGCCACCAAGCGAGCGGCGAGACTATCATGAATTCCGCCGCGATTTCGGACACGTGTCAGTTTTGCCGGCGTCCAAACACGCGGGCGACGCGGGCAAACGGGCCGGACGTCGGTGCGGCCGGCTTGACTGGCGGCGGCGGCGCGGCGGGCTCGGCGGCGGGATGATTTCTCTCGTCGCCCGCCATCGCCATCAGCGCCTTGTAGATCTCGAAGCCGGATGCCGGCCGCGCGCCCTGCATTCGCTGCCGGGTCAGTTCCGAACAGGTCAGGCTGCCGTCGGCGCCGATGATCTCGCCCATGGTCAGCTTCTTGGTGAAGCCGAAGAGATCAAAGACCGCATATTTGGCGGCGTGGGCATCATAGGCGCGGCTTTCAGCCTTGGCATGGATCTCCAGCAATTGCGGGATCAGGAACTGCGCCTTTTCCGGCGAGGCTTCGCCTTCATAGGGCAGCAGGCTCCAGCCGGCCCCCAGCATCATCGTCCTGATCTTGTCGGGCTCGCGCCGAAGGGCGACGATGGTCGCGGGATCGACAAAGGCCGGGACATGGTTTCCCTGGACGTTATGGGCGATACCAACCTCGTCCAGCAAACGCTTGCACTCGGGAACGAGCCAGACGGCCTTCGGAAAAATCGATTGGAATTCGAAGTCGTAGTTCAGTTCCATCGGAAAGCCTCCGGCGTTTCATCACCTTGACCTTGCGTCAAGTCTCGCAATTTCCGCTTAAGGTTTGCCTATCTTGCTTGGTGAACGGCTGGTTGACTGGCGTCCCCGTTGCCAGCCGGCCGGGCCACCCGCTACAGTTCCAGCCGCCTCAGGAAAGAGCATCGTGACTTCCAATCCCGCCAACCGCAAACGCGACCGCGCGCAGCCGGCGGCGGGCGAAGCCCCCCTCGCCTTCGCCGTGCTGGTCTTTCCCGGCTTTCCGATGATGGCGTTTTCCTCGCTGATCGAACCGCTGCGCGCAGCCAATGTGCTCGCCAAGCGCGAGTGCTACCGCTGGGTGATCGTCGGCGCGGATCCCGGCACGGTCGAGGCCTCTAACGGCGTCGTCATCCAGCCCGGCTTTTCGGCGGCCCATGCGCCGAGGGTCGACCGCATCGTCGTCTGCTCGGGCGGCGATGCCGACCATCTCGTCGCCGATGAGGCGGTGAGCTGGATCCGCAAGAGCCTGCGCGGCGGCGCGCACATCGGCGCGGTGGCGGATGCAGCGTTCTTCCTCGCCCGCGCCGGCCTGCTCGACGGCCATGCCTGCACCCTGCACTGGACCAGCCAGGCCGCTTTCACCGAGGCTTTCCCGGACATCGAGCTCAGGCGCGATCTCTTCGTCATCGACCGCAAGCGTTTCACCTCGGCCGGCGGCGTCGGCAGCCTCGACATGATGCTGGAGATCATCACTGGCGACTATGGCGCCGAGCTCGCGGCGGGCGTCGCCGAATGGTTCGTGCACAGTCCTTTGCGATCGAGCGTCGACCGCAAGCTGATGCCGCTCAGGCTGCGCACCGGCGTGCAGAACGAGCTGGTGCTGTCGGCCATTGCGATCATGGAGGATGCGGTCGAGGAGCGGCTCGGCATGGCGGAGCTGGCGACAAGGCTCGGCGTCTCCTCCGACAAGCTCGAGCGCAATTTCCGCGCCGAGCTGGATATCTCGCCCAACGGCTATTACCGGCGGCTGCGGCTGAAGCGCGCCGCCGACCTGCTGGCGCATTCGACACTTATGGTGCGCGATGTCGCGCTGGCGTGTGGGTTTGCCTCGATGTCGAGTTTTGCGCGGGCATTTCGGGAGGAGCATGGGCACGCGCCGAAGGCGATGCGGCGGCAGTAGCTTCTTCGCTTGTGCTGAAATGGTGAGACGCTGGCGGGACCGAGGGGGCGCGAAAGGATCACGGTGCTATCGTTTCCCATCCGCCACGCCTGCGGCATCCGGCACGACATTTGCGGGAATTCGCACACACTTCCTGTGACGCATAGCCCATGTTCTCCCCTTCAGGAGGCACCGCCATGAGCATCGTCGTTTTCGACCCCGACAGCACCGAGGATGTGGACTTCAAGGATCGCATGCGCCATCCGGCGGCGGCCGATCCGGCGGGCGGCATGTGGCTCTCCGACACCGAGCCGTCCTTCATCGATGCGGATGCGCTGCGCAAGGGCCGTCTCGCCAAGCTGCGCGGCTGGATGCGCGAGGCGGGCTATGGCGCGGTCGTTTTGTTCGACCCCTACAACCAGCGCTACGCCACCGGCTCGCGCAACATGTTCGGCTACTTCCTGCGCAACTCGACGCGCTATTTCTTCATCCCGACCGAAGGGCCGGTGATGCTGTTCGAATATCCGCAGAGCTACCATGTCTCGATGGTGCTCGACACGATCGACGAGGCGCGGCCGTCGAAGCTGGTGTGGTCATCCGTCTCCGGCCGCGACGACGAGACCGCCGGGCCGTTCGCCGACGAGATCGCCGAGCTTCTGAAGAAGCATGGCGGCGGCTCGATGAAGCTCGGGCTCGACCGCTGCAGCCATCTGCAGGCGCTGGCGCTCGAAAAGCGCGGCTGCGAGGTGCGCGATTGCCAAGGCGAGATTTTGGCGGTGCGCGCGGTGAAGACGCCGGAGGAAGTCAAATGCCTGCAGGCGTCGATGGCCGGCGCCGAGGCCGCGGTGGCGGCAGTGCGCGAGGCGATCAAGCCCGGCGTCTCCGAAAACGAGCTGTTCGCCATCATGTATGGCGAGGTGATCCGCCAGGGCGGCGAGTTCATCGAGACGCGGCTGCTCACCTCCGGCCAACGCACCAATCCGTGGTTCAGCGAGGCGAGCGGCCGCAAGATCAGGCCGGGCGAGCTGGTCGCGCTCGATACCGACACGATCGGCTGCTACGGCTATTATTCCGATTTCTCGCGCACCTTCCGCTGCGGGCCGGGCAAGCCGACCGCCTACCAGAAATCGCTCTACCGCATGGCGCACGACCAAGTGCAGCACAATATCGGCATCGTGAAGCCCGGCATGGCTTTCCGCGAGATCGCCGAGAAGGCCTGGAAGATCCCGGACCGCTTCGTCGACCAGCGCTACACTTCGGTCATGCACGGCGTCGGCATGCATGGCGAGACGCCGTTCATCGCGCACTCGATGGACTACGAGACCTATGGCCGCGACGGCATCATCGTGCCCGGCATGGTGGTCAGCGTCGAAAGCTATATCGGCGAGAAAGGCGGCCGCGAGGGCGTCAAGCTGGAGGACGAGATCCTGATCACCGAGACCGGGACGGAGTTGCTGTCGCGGTTTCCGTATGAGGACGAGTTCTTGGAATGAGCGATTTGATGCCGATACGCTCTGTTGGCGCCGCCCATACGCTATCGCAGGCCTTCGAGATTGGCCGCAGCAAATGTGACGTCGTCATCCTAGGGCGAAGCAAGGAGCGAAGCGACGCGGCGCAGACCCTAGGATCCATGCCGTTACTTCGGAGCGTTGCATCGGTGCAGAATTCTGTTCCGCTGCATTTTTCGTTAGAGGTAACGGCATGGATTCCAGGGTCTTCGCAATGCCGCTTCGCGGCTGCTTCGCCCTGGAATGACGAAGCGCGAGCATCCGCATGAAAAGCCCGATCTCCATCCGGCGCGGCAAGGTGGCCGCAGTGTTCATCGATCTCCAGGAAGAGCATCGCAAGGACGAGCGCTATCTGGTCGACGGCTTCGGCGACATCCTCGCCAATGTCCAGCGGCTGCAGGCGGCGGCGCGGCGCAATTTCGTGCCGCTCTACCACTTCGCCTACATCGTCGACCTTGCCGAGGCGCGGCCGTTCCATCCGGTGGACGCCAGCGGCAAGTCGGCCTTCTCCGACAAGGACGATCCGCTGACGGCGATCTGCGCGGAAGTGGCGCCGGCCGAGGGCGAGACGATGCTGGTCAAGACCGAGGCCAGCGCCTTCGGCAACGGCGCCTTCACCGACCGGCTGAAGACGGCGGGCATCGAATGGCTGGTGATTGCCGGCGTCTGGACCGAGGCCTGCATCGACGCCACGGTGAAGGATGCGGTGGCGCGTGGTTTCCGCGTGCTGCTGGTCAAGGATGCCTGCGGCAGCGCGAGCGCCGCCATGCACCAGACCGCCATCCTCAATCTCGCCAACCGGCTCTATGGCGGCGCCGTCACCGGCACGCTCGATGCCTGCCGGCTGCTGGCGGGCGACACGGTCGATGCGTGGCAGGTCGAGGGCTCGGTGCCGCTGCGCTTCACCTACGACAATGCGGCCCGGCTCTACGACGAGCTCTGACGGCAAGCCGATGGGCACGAACCAACTCGAAGCGGCCAGGTGGGGGAAATACGCCACCCTGCTCGACCCGGAGCTGTGGGACTATATCGACCAGGTCAATGCCTGGTTCCCGCCCGCGATCGTGGCGCAGCCGATCGCGGAGCAACGGGCGGTCTACAACGCGATGTGCCGGGCCTTCCATCCAGGCCGTCCGGCTGATGTCACGGTGAGTGACGGCGTGGTCGCCGCCGACGGCCGCGACATCGCGATCCGGCGCTACCGTTTGGCCGGCAAGGCGTCGCGGGCGATCGTCGTCCACTATCACGGCGGCGGCTTCGTGCTCGGCGACCTCGACAGCCATGACGACATCTGCGCCGAGATCTGCGCCGCCACCGGCTTCGAGGTGATCTCGGCCGATTACCGCCTGGCGCCGGAGCATCTGCATCCCGCCGCCTTCGAGGATTCACTCGCCGTGTTCGAATGGATGGCCGCGACAACCAGCCTGCCGATCGTGCTCTGCGGCGAGAGCGCCGGCGGCAACCTCGCCGCGGCCGTCGCGCACGCGACGCGCCACAGCCAGCGCCGCGCCGCCGGTCAGGTGCTGATCTATCCAGAACTCGGCGGCGAGACAGGCCGCTCCTATATCGAGCACGCCGAGGCGCCGCTGCTCAGCCTCAGCGATATCGAGTTCTACCGCCGCATCCGGTCCGCGCCGGGTCAATCGCTGGACGATCCGACCTTCTCGCCACTGCGCGACAGCGATTTTACCGGCCTGCCGCCGACCTTCATCATCACCGCCGAATGCGATCCGCTGTCCTCCGACGGCGAGGCCTATCGCGGCCGCATCGTCGCCGCCGGCGGCTCGGCCTGGTGGCAGGAAGAGCCGCTGCTGGTGCACAGTTTCCTGCGCGCCCGCAACAGCGTGCCGCGCGCCGGCGAGGCGTTTGCGAGGATTATTGCCGACATTGCCAGGCTGGGCGCCGGCGATGAGGCGCCAATCTCCCCCCAAGTGGGGGAGATGGCCGGCAGGCCAGAGGGGGGCGCGAAGGATCGCGGCCCCTCAGAATCCTTAGGATTCAAAACCATTCGTCATCGCAGCGGCGCTGAATAGCCGAGATGCTGGGCGGGACAGCGCCCCCCTCTGCCCTGCCGGGCATCTCCCCCACAAGGGGGGAGATTGGCGCTACCCTCGTGCGGAACAGCGCACAAGAACTGCGGAAAAGCGAACATTTCCCGGCGTAACCCCGCCCTATCATCGCCGCAGGCCAAGGGCGCTCCGGCGGTCGCATCCGTCCCCGCACTGTGACAGGCCGGGGCGCCCAACAGGAGGGAACGACGATGAAATTCATGCTGACCGACAGGAAACTGCACCCGCGAGCCGAGCCGATCGCCGCCGACTTCCGGAAAGGCGGCATCAGCCGGCGCGAATACTTCGCCATCATGGCCGGCTTCGGCGTCAGCGCAGCCGGAGCACTGGCACTCGGCGTGCTTACCCCCTCGCCGGCCCGAGCCGAGGAGCCAAAAAAGGGCGGCACCTTGCGCGTCGCCATGAACGTCAAGGGTTTCAAGGATCCGCGCACTTTCGACGGCGTCGAGATGTCCAACGTGGCGCGCCACTGCAACGAATATCTGGTGCGCTGGAACACAGACTTCAGCTTCGAGCCGTGGCTTTTGGAAAGCTGGGAGACCAGCGACGACGCCAGGACGATCACGCTGCATGTGCGCAAGGGCATCACCTGGTCGAACGGCGACACCTTCAACGCCGACGACGTCATCCACAATCTCACCCGCTGGTGCGACGCCTCCGTCGCCGGCAACTCGGTCGCCGCGCGCATGGGCGCACTGGTCAACGCCGACACCAAGAAGCCGGTCGATGGCGGCATCGACAAGGTCGACGACTACACCGTCAGGCTCAACCTGCCCAAGCCCGACATCTCGCTGATCGCCGGCATGGCCGACTATCCGGCGCTGATCATGCACCGCTCCTATGAGGGCGACGGCGACCCGAAGAAGGCTCTAGCCATCACCACCGGCCCTTGCGAACTGGTGAGCTGGGATGCCGAGACCGGTGCGGAGGTGAAGCGCAAGGACAAGCCCTGGTGGAAAGGCGAGTTCCATCTCGACGGCATCAAATGGGTCGACTACGGCTCCGATCCCAACGCCATGCTGTCGGCCTTCGAATCCGGCGAGATCGACACCGACCACGAGACGGCTTCAGACGCCGTATCGCAGACCGAAGAGATGGGGCTCGAAAATTCCGAGATCGCCACCGGCTCGACCATCGTCGCCCGCTTCAATGTCGGCAACGCGCCCTATGACGACGTCAAGGTACGCCGTGCCGCCCAGCTTGCCGTCGACAACTCGGCCGTGCTGAAGCTCGGCATCGACGGTCGCGGCAAGCCCGCCGACAACCACCATGTCGGCCCGATGCATCCGGAATTCGCCGATATCGGCCCAGCCAAGCGTGACGTGGATGGTGCCAAGAAGCTGCTCGCCGAGGCTGGCAAGGCCGACCATGAATTCGACCTCATCTCGGTCGACGTCGAATGGCAAAAGAGCACCGGCGACGCGATCGCCGCGCAGATGCGCGAGGCGGGCCTGAAGATCAAGCGCACCGTGCTGCCGGCCGCCACCTTCTGGAACGACTGGAGCAAATACCCCTTCTCCTGCACCGAATGGCTGGGAAGGCCGCTCGGTGTCCAGGTGCTGGCGCTGGCCTACAAATCGGGAGCTGCCTGGAACGAAAGCGCCTATGCCAACAAGGAGTTCGACGAGCTCCTCGACAAGGCGCTGGCAATGCCGGACGCCAAGGCGCGCAAGGAGATCATGGCCAAGATCGAAGAGAATCTGCGCCAATCCGGCATCATCATCCAGCCATACTGGCGCTCGGTCTATCGAACCTACCGCAAGGGCGTGCATGGCTGCGAGCAGCACCAGTCGCTAGAGCAGCATTTCGAGAAGGTGTGGCTGGAGTCCTGATCCCTCCCAGGGTGGCAACCCCGGCCGGCGTGGCTCAACCGGGGCCGCGCCGGCCGTTGCCATGTGCGCCCATTCATCACAGATTGCATGCGGCCTCAGACCGGCGAACGCGAGAAACAGTCAGGGATGGATCACTTCGACCTCGGCACCTACCGCCGCCCAATCTCCACATCCTCGGCGGAGACGCAGCGCTGGTTCGATATCGGGCTGAACTGGTGCTACGGTTTCAACCACGAGGAAGGCATAAGATGCTTCGCGAAGGCGCTGCGGACTGATCCCGATTGCGCCTTCGTGCACTGGGGCATCGCCTATGCCGCGGGGCCTTTCTACAATCTGACCTGGAAGGAGCATGGCGAGGCCGAGGCCGACAGGGCCACCAGGCTTTGCTTCGACCATGTCCAGCTTGCGCTCGCCGGCAGCGCTCGATCCAGCGCTATTGAGCGGCGGCTGATCGAGGCACTCGCCCACCGGTTCCAGAAGCCGCATCGCATGGCGCCGGCGGAATTCGCGCTGTGGGACGACGCCTATGCCGCCGCGATGCGACAGGTCTATCGCGATTTCCCAGACGACCATGACGTGATGGCGCTCTTCGTCGAGGCGCTGATGATGCGCACCGTCAGGCGGCTATGGGATCTCAAGACCGGCAAGCCGGCGCCGAATTCGGACGTGCTGGAGGCTCTCGAGGTCTGCGAACGCTCTATCAGGCGCTCGGACGAGGCCGGCACGACGCCGCATCCGGCGGCCCTGCATCTGCACATCCACCTGCTCGAAATGTCGACCCAGCCCGAGCGTGGCATGCGCTCGGCCGAACGGCTTGGCACGATGTGTCCCGATGCCGGCCACATGAACCATATGCCCGGCCATATCCATGTGCTGTGCGGCGAGTATGAGAAAGCAAAACTCGCCAGCGAGAAGGCGGTGCGCGCCAACGACCGCTACCTCGCCCATGCCGGCGAGACGACCTATTACCTGCTCGGCTGCTGCCACGACCTGCATCTGATGATGTTCGCCTGCATGTTACTCGGCCAGTACCGCCCCGCGCTGTGGGCGGCCGACAAGGTGCGCGGCCTGGCGACGCGCGATGTCGTGAGCATTCCCGACCGGCCGAAGCTGACGCAGACGGTGGAAGGCTACCATGCGATGAAATCGCATGTTCAGGTGCGCTTCGGCCGCTGGCGGGAGATCATCGACGAGCCGATGGTTGTCGAGCCCGAACTCTATGTGCTGACTACCGCCATGCAGCACTACGCCAAGGGCGTCGCGCATGCTGCGCTGCGTGCGTTCGCGGCGGCGGAGCACGAGCGCGAGCGCTTCCACCAGCATCTAAGCCGCATCCCCGCGGAACGGCGCTTCCTCAGCAACCCGACGCACGCATCGCTGGCCGTGGGCGCCGCCCTGCTCGACGGCGAGCTCGCCTACCACCAGGGGCGGCATGACGAGGCCTATGTTCATTTGCGACAGGCGGTCGGGCTCGACGACAATCTCTCCTATACCGAGCCGTGGGCATGGATGCATCCGCCGCGCCATGCGCTGGCGGCGCTGCTGCTCGACCAGGGCCATGCCGAAGAAGCCGAGCAGGTCTATCGCGACGATCTCGGCCTGAGTGGCGCGGTTCAGCGCTGCGCCCAGCATCCGGACAATGTCTGGGCGCTGCACGGGCTGGTCGAATGTTTGAGGCGGCGCGGCGAGACCGACCAGTTGCCTGGGTTCCAGGCCAGGCTCGCCACCGCATTGGCAAAGACCGACTTGCCGATCACCTCGTCTTGCCTGTGCAGGACAAGCGTGCATTCAGGGCCCGACTGCTGCCATTGAAGATGGCCCGCCCCTGTGCGCCGTCACCATTCTCGCGTACACAAGTCCTGATCCAACCCGGCCCCGCGACGTGAGAACCCCATGCGATTGCTGCTAAGTAGTCTCTTCCTCGGCATCGCCGCCGCCAGCCTGTCGCCCGCCCGGGCCGCGGCGGACGATTGCGGCGATGCCGCCGCGCTGGTGCAACTGGCCTATCCCGGGGCCCAGAAGAGCGCCGACGAAAGATCGTTCACGCTGGAACCCCATACCAGCATCTCCCTGACGCTGCGGGAAGGCGACAATTCATTCGGCCTGGTCTGCAAGGTCTGGCCCGCCCATGACGACCTGCTGCTTGTCGCAGTGCCCCTGATCGACAGCGCCAAGTCCGGCGACGGCCAGCATGTCGGTGATATCGAGATTCTCGTCCTCGACATGAACAGCCTGCGGGTGCGCCAGCGCCTGCTCCAGCCCGGGCTGATGAATGATGATGCCATCTACATCCGCAAGATCGAGTTCGATACCGGCCGATACAGGCTGGCGACCGATGTAAGCGCCTTCGGCCTGCGCATCGAAATGGCAAGCGATTCTCGGCCCAATCCCTTCCGTGAAACCGACCTCAGGCTCTATGCCCTCACCCGCGATGGGCTGCGACTAGTGCTCGACGGCCTCGTCGTCGACAGTTTTGGCGGCGAAGGCGACGCCAGTTGCGCCGGATCCTTTCACTCCAGCAAGGCCAGCCTGTCGATGCGATCGGCGAGCCATCGCGGTTATCGCGACATCACCGTGGTCGAGCGGAGGGATACCGACGAGCCCGCCCTCGACAAGAACGGCGAGTGCCAGCCGCACCCCGGCAAACCGGTGAAGCGGACCTACCGGCTGCGCTTTGATGGCAGCCGCTATCCGGTTCCGGCGGCGCTCAAGGCCTCGGAGCCGTGAAAGAGCCGCTCGCGCCATGATCGGGTGGCAGCGCATCTCAAGAGCCGTGCCGGCAACGGCAGGCCGACGCGGATCGGTGAGGCGATCCTCGCCGGGCTCAGCCGCGACGGCACGCTCACTGTCGCGGCCAACGTGCCCCATGTCATCGGCCGCAAGGACGATATGCCGTGCCGATCCATGGCGACGATCGCGGCATCCCGGCCGTGCTGGTCGGGATGCGGCAGGACCTGCCGGCTGACCACCAGGGCGTAGAGGCCTGGGCCAAGCGGCTCGCCGCCGCGCTGCCGGCCGGGCAGACGGCCTGAAGCGACCCCGACGTTGCCTACTTCATGATGTGATAGGCCTGCAGACCGCCTTCCCGGTCACGAGAAGATTTCCGCCAGTTCCTCGACGCTGGTGCCTTCCTTGACCTGGCGCAGCTCGATGTAGCCGACCGCCGTGGCCGTGGACATCACCATCGAGACCACGCTTTGCACCAGCGCAGCCAGAATGGCGGCAAGGATTCCGTGGAAGAAGACGACAACCACCGCCGTGATCGACTGGATCACCATGGCTATGATGAAGAGGATCACGAACAACCCGAACAGCGCCCAGCGGCTGCCCTTGGTCAGGACACGGCTGCGCGACATAGAGCCGAACACACCGAGCCGCTCCTGGATCAGGACCGGCACCGCCACGGACCAGCCGAGCCATAGGATGATGCCCGGAACGAGCAAGGCGATAGCGGCAAACCCGGCGCCAAGACCGACCAGAATGCCTATCCCCAGGGTCGGCAGCAGGTAGCGTATCGCGATCGTGATGCAATCGCCGAAGGATGGTGGCTTGCCGTTCAGATCCTCGATAGTTGCCCTCACAAGCGCCGACTGAAGCAGCAGCGCGCAAATGAAGGATACCAGTCCGGCGACGATGCTGACCCAGGAATTGCGGAACATCGCTTCAGGATCGGCCGCCGCGCCAGGGTCGGTCTGCAGCATCACGTCCACGCGCGATTCGGTCCAAAGTTGCGCGAGAAGCGCCGGCAAGCCGGAGAACAGCGCGGCAAGGCCGACATATAGTCCTATGTTGCGGCCAATCACGGAAAAGGTGTTGTTGAACACCCTGCCGATCTGGAATTTCTCAGGCCGTGTCAGTGTCGTTGAAGTCATAAGGCACCCCCTTTTAACCACCACCGCATAATGGCTGGTTCTCACGATAGTAGATGTGACAAGATTAACAGTTGGCGTCCAGCCCACTTGCAATTGTCTTGCCGCATTGCCAGTGTCGGCGCTGCGGGTTTGCAGGGGAGCAAATGGGTGGCAGTTGCACAGCCGGGCAGAGTGGACGCCGAATGGCTGGCGAAAGTGCACAAGCAGCTGCTGGCCGACACGTCCATCCAGTTCGACCTGCCGGCCTTCGCGCAGCCCCAACCTCCGGCCTGGCTGAAGCCGCTGCTGGATTTCCTGGCGCAGCTTGGCCCCTATATGATCTACTTGTTCTGGGGCGCGGTGATATCGGGCGCCGCGATTATCCTGTTCCTTATCGTCCTGGAGGTGAAAGGCGTCGCCTGGCGCCTGCCGTGGCGGCGCGCGCGCAGCGAAGCGGATACGGAAGAGCAATGGCGCCCCGATGCCGCAGCGGCGCAGATCCTGCTGTCGGAAGCCGACGCGCTTGCGGCGCGCGGCGACTATGACGAGGCGGTCCATCTCCTGCTTCGCCGCAGCGTCGCCGACATAGCCGGGCGCCTGCCCGACTTCCTGCGTCCCTCGCTGACGGCGCGCGACATCGCCAATGCTCCTTCCCTGCCGGCGCGGCCACGCGGCGCGTTCAGCGAGATCGCGCGAATCGTCGAGGCCGCGCTGTTCGCCCGCCGGCCCGTCGGCGCCGAAGGCTGGCAGCAAGCGCGCGGCGCCTATGAGCGGTTCGCCTTCGGGGATGCCTGGGCATGAGCGCGCCGGCGGCCGAAACGGCACAGGAACCGTTCAGCCGCAGGACGCTGTTCTGGGGCATTTTCGCGAGCCTGTTCGCGGCGGCGGGGTTCTTCCTGCTGTCGACCTATGCGCCGGATTTCCGTACGCCCGGCAATGGCGGCGCGACGCCGCTCTCCAAGGGCGGCTCCGGCTATGCGGCATTGGTGGAATGGGTAAGACTGACCGGCGGCCTGCCCTTCATGGCGCGGACCGAGGCGGACCTCTCCAGGCACATCTTGCTGATCGTCACCATCGCGCCAGAAAGCGATCCGGCGGCGCTCAAGAACATCATCGATCTTCGAGAAGAGCTGCCAACGCTCTTCGTGCTGCCCAAATGGCAAACCATGCCGATGGAAACGCACGAAGGCTGGGAGATGAAGATCGAGCGGCTGCCCACGCTTGTCGTCAATGAATGGCTTGGCCGCATCGCCGGCATGAAGCTTGGCGAAGGCAAGGCCGCTGTCGGGCAGCTCGACATCGAAGGCCACATGGTTGCCGCGCCGGCGGATCTGCAATGGGTGGCGGATGACGATCCGATCATCGCGGCAGGCAATGGCAAGTCGGTGCTTACGAAGCTCGCCGACAAGCCGTTCTACGTCTTGACCGACCCCGACCTGATCAACAATGCGGGATTCAAGGATCCTGAAAAGGCAATCGCGGTGTTCGAGCTGTTGGCGTCGCTGGACAGAATCGGGGTCATGTTCGACCTGACACTGCATGGCGCCGGGCGCAAATACGATCTCGCCAAGCTTTTGGTCGAGCCGCCCTTCCTGGCGCTGACGCTGTCGATCCTTGCCGCCGCGGCGCTGGCCTTCCTGCATGGTCTTGGCCGCTTCGGCCCGCCGCGCGCCGAAGGCCGGGCGATCGCCTTCGGCAAGCGGGCGCTGGTCGACACCACGGCGATGCTCTTCAAGCGCGCCGGACGTCTGGAGGAACTGGGCGATCGCTATGGCGCCCTGATGCGGCAGCGTGCCGGCGCGCTGCTTGGCGCGCCACACGGGCTGCAGGGCGAAGCGCTCGACCGCTGGCTCGATTCCCGCGACAAGGGCGAGGCCCAGGGGTTCACGACGCGGCTCAAGGCCGCGAACAATGCCAGTTCGCTGGCGGATATGCATGAGGCAGCCGAGCGGCTGCACGACTGGACGGCAAGGAGGCTCGGTGAACGTCGATGATGTGAAGGCCCTGGCGACAGCGATCAGGGAAGAAGTGGCGAAAGCGATTACCGGCCAGCACGACACGGTCGACCTGATGCTCACCGCCCTGTTCGCCGGCGGGCATATATTGCTCGAAGGACCGCCGGGGACCGCCAAGACCATGACCGCGCGCTGCTTCGCGCAGGCGCTCGGTGTCGCCTATGGGCGCATCCAGTTCACGCCGGACCTGATGCCCGGCGATATCGTCGGCTCCAACATCTACAATTTCCAGAGCGGGCAGTTCACGCTGACGCGCGGCCCGATCTTCTGCGATCTTCTGCTTGCCGACGAGATCAACCGCACCCCACCGAAGACCCAGGCCGCCCTCTTGGAAGCCATGCAGGAGCACGCTGTCACCTTCGACGGCACCACCCATTCGCTCGGCCGCAATTTCATGGTGGTGGCGACGCAGAATCCCATCGAGCATCAGGGCGTCTATCCGCTGCCGGAGGCACAACTCGACCGTTTCCTGTTCAAGCACCGGGTGAGCTATCCGGACCTGCAGGACGAGCGCGCCATCATCGTCCATCACGGCGGCGGCTCCGCCTCGCACGACATCGCGCAATACGGCATCAAGGCCCGGACCGACCGCAAGACGCTGGAAAAGGCGCTCGAAACCGTCGGCTCCGTCACCCTGGTCGACGACGTCGTCAACTATATCGCGGCGCTGGTGCGCGCCACACGCGAGAGCCCGGACCTGGAGGTCGGCGCCAGCCCTCGCGCGGGCGCCATGCTGGCGCGGGCGGCGCGGGCACGGGCCACGCTCGACGGTCGCGCTTACGTGATCCCGGACGACGTCAAGGCGCTCGCCGTGCCGGCGCTGCGCCATCGCGTCATCCTTTCGCCGGCCGCGCAGATCGATGGGCGGCTGGTGGAGCAGATCGTGTCCGATCTCGTCGACCAGACGGAAGCGCCGCGGTGATCTATCCGAGCGGCAGAGCGGTCTGGGCGGCGGCGGTGGGAGCGATCCCGGCGTTCCTGATCGCGCTTGCGCTGCCGTCCTTCTGGTATCTCGGCCTGCTCTGGATCTGCCTACTGCTTGGCTTCCTGGCGGTGGACGCGGCCGCCGGACGCGGGCGCGCCTCGCTCAGCGCCAGCCTCGACGCGCCGCCGCAGGTCGGCGTCGGCGGCCGTTTCGCTGTCCATGTCGCCGCCAGTCTCGGCAAGCAGGCGCGCAAGCTGCAGGCGCGCGTCGGCCATGATCAGCGGCTGGAGCCGATCAACGGCACCGGCGGCGTGCTGCCGGCGGATGGCGGCACGCTCGACCTCGAATTCACGGCGCTCAGGCG